>CAYRBW010000096.1:0-354 GCA_964422575.1 uncultured Limnohabitans sp. | reverse complement strand
TCTTTGCCCACGGGGATCGAGATGTTGAGCACCGGGCACAGCTCCATGCCTACCGCCTTAACGGTTTCGTACAGCGCGGCGTCTTCGCCCGGCTCACCACAAGCGGCCATCCAGTTGGCGGACATCTTGACGCGGGGCAGCTCAATCGGCGCGGCCAGCAAATTGGTGATGGCCTCGGCCACGGCCATGCGGCCTGAGGCGGCGGCGTTGAGCGAGGCCAGCGGCGTGCGCTCGCCCATGCTCATGGCCTCACCGGCAAAGCCTTGGTAATCGGCCAGAGTCACAGCAACGTCAGCGACGGGCACCTGCCAAGGGCCGACCATCTGGTCGCGGTGCGTGAGGCCGCCCACGGCG
>CAYRBW010000095.1:1964-8351 GCA_964422575.1 uncultured Limnohabitans sp. | reverse complement strand
CCAGCACTTCCTGAATGATGTGCAGGGGGTTGTCGGTGCGGGTGTACATGCCCGGCCGTTGTTTGACGGGCTCCAGGCCCTTCAAGACGCGAATCGAGCCTTCGGAGTACTCGTTAGAAGTTTTGACAGTTGATTGGGTAGCCATGGTGGCGGATTGTAGTGGGATTTCAAGGTGAAAACTGGATGAATATCCAGTAATCAAAAGCACATTGAAGTCGTCTTTTGCGTGACGCCCTGCCTCATGGAGATTGGTTACATTCCAAAGATGCAACACAAACCTCTTTCTTTGTTCCAGCTTTTGACCTGCGGCGCTGCCATCGTCACTTTGTCCATGGGCATCCGGCACGGCTTTGGCCTGTGGCTGCAACCGGTCACCCAAAGTCAGGGCTGGGGCCGTGAAGAATTTGCCATGGCGATGGCCATCCAAAACCTGACTTGGGGCTTCATGGGTATTTTTGCGGGCATGTTGGCCGACAAGTTTGGCGCTTTCCGCGTCATTTCCGCCGGGGCACTGCTGTATGCCTTCGGTCTGGTGGGCATGTCGCAAGCGCAAACACCCTGGATGTTTGCACTGTTCACAGGCGTGGTGATTGGCACCGCGCAGGCCGGAACCACCTATGCCGTGATTTACGGTGTGATCGGGCGCAATGTGCCAGCTGAACGCCGCTCCTGGGCCATGGGGATTGCCGCTGCGGCGGGCAGTTTCGGACAGTTCTTGATGGTGCCCGTGGAGGGCATGCTGATCAGCCAAACCGGCTGGCAAACGGCCTTGCTGATCCTGGCCACCGCCACGGCGCTCATCATTCCACTGGCTTGGGGCCTGCGCGAACCCGCTTTGCACGCACTCGGCCAAGCCAAGCGCGAACAAACCATTGCCCAATCGCTCAAGGAAGCATTTCAGTACCCAAGTTTTCAGCTGCTGATGGCGGGCTATTTTGTGTGTGGTTTTCAGGTCGTTTTCATCGGCGTGCACATGCCCAGTTATTTGAAGGACCATGGCCTGGCACCCCAGGTGGCCAGCTATGCGCTGGCACTGATCGGACTGTTCAATGTGTTGGGCACTTACATTGCGGGCACGATGGGTCAAAAAATGGCCAAAAAGAACATCTTGGCCATCATTTACCTGTCTCGCTCCGTGGCCATCACGCTGTTTTTGCTGGCCCCGCTCACGCCCACCAGCGTCTACATCTTCTCGTCCGTGATGGGTTTGTTGTGGCTGTCCACCGTGCCGCCCACCAACGCGGCCGTGGCGCAGATTTTTGGCGTGACGCATTTGTCCATGCTCAGCGGCTTCATCTTTTTCAGCCACCAGATTGGCTCGTTCATGGGTGTTTGGCTGGGCGGTTATTTGTACGACAAAACCGGCAGCTACGACATTGTTTGGTACCTGGCCATCGCCTTGGGCATCTTTGCCACACTGGTGAACTTGCCTGTGCGCGAAAGCCCCATCGTGCGCCAAGCACCTCAAACCGCATGAACACCCGCCACCTTGGTTGGCTGATGGCCGCCGTGGCTCTGGGCTTCACGTTCTGGCTGTATGTCCAACCCGGTTTGGTCATCATGCTGGCTGAACAACTGTGGTCTTGTTTTTAAAGGACGTACCGCGAATGCACGGCACCGAAAACCCCTCTGCCTGGGTCCAACGCTGGGCCCACTTGCTCGCCCCCCAGAGCAGCGTGCTCGATGTGGCCTGTGGCGCAGGTCGCCACATGCGCTGGCTGGCCGCCCAAGGCCATCACCCGCAAGGCGTGGACCGCAACCCCGAAGCTGTAGCGCTGGCACGGGCATATGGCACAGTGACCACAGCCGACATCGAAAACGGTCCATGGCCTTTCACTGGCCAAACCTTTGGTGCGGTGGTCGTAACCCACTACCTGTGGCGGCCTCTGCTGCCCGCCATCGTGCAATGCGTGGCACCAGGGGGCGTGCTGATATACGAAACCTTTGCCGAGGGCAACGAAACCGTGGGTAAGCCCTCACGGTCAGACTTTTTGCTGCAAGCCGGAGAACTGCTGCGCGCCACCGAAGGCTTGCGCAGCGTGGCCTACGAAGACGGCTTTGAGGCCTCACCTGACCGGTTTGTGCAACGCATTGTCGCCGTCCGCCCCTTGGCCTCGACCACGGCCGTGCGCTGGCCATTGCAAGCGAATTGAGCCAAGCGCAGGCTTTTCTGTCGCCTTGGTTGACATTCAACCAACTTGACGGGCGTAAACCCAGTCGGCAATCGTTAGAATGGGTTTTTTCTGTTCAGAAACACCTGACATGACCACCGAATTTCGCCCCATCAAAGGCAGCATCCCTGCCCTGATCACCCCCATGCTCGGAGACGGCAAAGTGGATTACCCCACTTTGCGAAAACTGATCGACTGGCATGTGACCGAAGGTACCGATGCCATTGTGGTGGTGGGCACCTCGGGAGAGTCTCCCACAGTGACGGTGGACGAACACTGCGAAATCATCCGTGTCTCGGTCGAGCAAGCGGCCAAACGCCTCCCCATCATTGCCGGTTGTGGCGCGAACTCCACTGCAGAAGCGATCAATCTGGCCAAATTCGCACAAAGAGTCGGCGCTGACGCCCAGCTGCAAGTGGTGCCCTATTACAACAAGCCCACTCAAGAAGGCCTTTATCAGCACTTCAAAGCCATTGCCGAGGCCGTGCCGACGCTGCCCGTGATTCTCTACAACGTGCCAGGTCGCACCGTGGCCGATCTCCAACACGAGACCGTGCTGCGCCTGGCCCAAGTCCCTGGCATCATCGGCATCAAGGAAGCCACCAGCAACATCGAGCGCGCTCAGTGGCTGATCCGGGATCTACCCAAAGAATTTGCGGTCTTCTCCGGCGATGACGCAACGGCTGTGGCTTTGATGCTGTGCGGCGGTGCCGGCAACATCAGCGTGAGCGCCAACGTGGCCCCACGCCTGATGCACGAGTTGTGCATGGCGGCCATCCGCGGTGACGTCCAAGAAGCCATGCGCATCCAGTTTTTGCTGATGCCCATCCACAAGAACCTGTTTGTTGAGGCCAACCCGATCCCTGTGAAATGGGCCATGAACCGCATGGGCCTGTGCGGTCCGACCTTGCGTTTACCCATGACCGAGTTGTCAAAACCCTTGCAGCCCACAGTTGACGCCGCACTCAAGGCCAGCGGCCTGATTTGATTTCCATCTAAGGATTGCCTGTGAAATTACCCCCTCTCTCCATGTCTCGCCTCGCGGTTCAAAGGGCAGCAGTGATCGCCGCCTTGACCCTTGCGCTCAGTGGTTGCTCGATTCTGGAAGAAGACAAGATCGACTACAAAAGCGCAGCCAAGGCGCCTACGCTGGAAATTCCACCCGACCTGAGCCAACTGCGCAAAGACTCGCGTTATGCCATCGAAAGCAACTCGGCCACCGCCTCCGGCTTCAACAGCGCCAGTGCACGCGTGGCCGATGCAGGCACCGCCACTAACAATTTGGGCGATGTGCGCATGGAGCGTCAAGGCAACCAACGCTGGCTGGTGGTCGCGCGCCCGGCTGACAAGGTCTGGGAACCGCTGAAAGAGTTCTGGACCAGCAACGGCTTTATTCTGATCACCGACTCGCCCGATGTCGGCATCATGGAAACCGATTGGGCTGAAAACCGCGCCAAAATTCCGCAAGACATCATTCGCAAGACTTTGGGCAAAGTGCTGGACTCTTTGTATTCGTCTGGCGAGCGTGACAAGTTCCGCACCCGTGTGGAACGCAATGCACAAGGTGGCGTTGAGATTTACATCACCCACCGCGGCATGGTTGAAAACTACACCAGTGCCCAAAAAGAATCGACCATCTGGCAACCGCGCGCCAGCGATGCCGAACTCGAAATTGAATTCCTGCGCCGTTTGATGGTCAAGCTGGGCGCTACGCCGGAAGCCGCAAAAACTGCCAATACAGGCCCAACTGTCGCCGGGGCCAGCGTCAGCACATTGAACGGACAACCCGCCATTGAACTCAACGACACCCTGGACCGCGCATGGCGTCGCACGGGCGTCGCTTTGGACCGCACCGGTTTCACCGTCGAAGACCGCGACCGCACCCAAGGTGTTTATTTTGTACGCTACATCACACCAGGCAGCGCAACAGACAAAGAACCCGGCTTTTTTGCCAAACTGTTCAGCAGCAAAACAGATCCGGTACCTTTGTCACGGTACCGCATTGCCCTGAGCGACAAAGGCAATGGCAACAGCATCATTCGGGTACTCGACGCCAATGGTCAAACCGAAACATCGGGCAACGCCGAGCGCATTTTGAAGTTGCTGGCCAACGAACTGCGTTGATGCCGAAAGGGGGCCTTGCCAAGGCCCACCTCCACTGCAAGCCTCTGTGGCCAAAAAAAACCCCGCAATGCGGGGTTTTTTGATGCAGCCCCGGAAAACACCGGGACAGCTTGCGCCAATTACTTGGCAGCAGATGCCTCAGCAGCTGGAGCGGCAGATGCGTCAGCAGCAGGTGCTGGAGCGGCTACAGCAGGCGCAGGGGCAGCAGGAGCTGCGGCTTCTTCTTTTTTGCCGCAAGCGGACAGAGCAGCAGCAGCAGCAGCGATGATGGCAGCCAAAACGAGGGATTTGTTCATGATGAATTTTCCTTATAGGGGTTGAAAAACAATTTCCAGAAACTGTCAAAACAACCTGGGCGGTTGCTTGGACCGAGACAAAAGTACTCGAGCTCTTCTGCACTCAGCTCGAAATTATAGCGTTTTCCCTAATGGTCATCACGACATGCAAGATGAACCTGACACGAAACCTTCTAGCCCCATTGTCATGAGGGTAAGTTCTCTGAGGGTTTTAACCAAGCCGCCGCCATCCAATCGAGCAAAGCCTCCCGTGCAGAGTGGCTCAACTTCGCGCAAGAAGGCGCAGAAAGGGTGCGTTGGTCTGCCAATTGCCGCATGAAGCCAGCATCTTTGCCGGCCACGCGAAAGCTTTCTCCGTTGATAAAAACATGCCGATCGTCATACATCATTTTGGTGCGTCGATCCAACTGCACACCTTTGGATAAATCTGGCTCGAGGTCCGATATTTCAAACCAGACATTGGACTTGGGCTCGGTCAGGTACTCGCCCAACAAGCTGTCGAGAAGGCGCGGATCTTGAAGCGCTTTGTCCACCACTCGACGCGCGAAGTCGCCCAAAGCCTGTGGAATGGCCGCAGGAGACGAAACGGCCGTTTGTTTGGGATCGCGGTAAAGCACATCGCCCACCCCCTCAAAAGACTCGTCGGCCAAACCCAGCAACATTTCACGTGCCAACTCGCCTTCTTGCGGTGCCCTGAAACCGATGGACCAAGTCATGCATTCACCTACAGCTACGCCATCGTGCGCGTATTGGGGGGGTAAATACAGCATGTCTCCGGGATTGAGCACGAACTCTTCTTCTGCTTCAAAGTTTTGCAAAATCTTGAGAGGCACACCCGATTGCAGCGTCAAGTCCTTGTTGCGGCCCATGCGCCAGCGGCGCTGGCCATGGGCTTGCAGCAAAAACACATCGTAACTGTCAAAATGCGGCCCCACGCCACCGCCATCTGTGGCGTAGCTGATCATCAAGTCATCGAGACGGGCATCGGGCACAAAGCGAAACTGTTGCATCAGAGCGTGCACGCCATCGTGGTGCAAATCGACGCCTTGTACCAGAAAAGTCCATTTCTTCTGACTGAAAGGCGGCAAGCTGCGCTTGGCCAATGGGCCATGCTTCATCTTCCAACCCTTGTCCGAATCCACAATCAAGCGCGATTCCACACCTTCTTGCCGCGCCAGGGCGACCAACTCAGTGCGCCCTACACAAGGCGTGAAACCAGGAATGGCATTGAGCACGAGCAAAGGCTTTTTTTGCCAATGGCGCTTCATGAATTGGCTGGGCGTCAAACCGCCCAAAAGGGCCAAGGGTTGTTCGGTGTTCATCTCAGGCTCTCAGATCTCAAAACCAAGGCCGCCAAAAACAGGCCGCCAAACTGCGACAATTGTCCTATGGAAATCAAGACACCTTCTGTGGTCGCACTGACCTGGACACTCAAAGACACGTTGGGCGAAGTTCTGGACACCTTGGACGAACCTGTGGAATTTTTCATTGGCGGTAAAGATTTGCTGCCCAAGATCG
This sequence comes from uncultured Limnohabitans sp., assembly GCA_964422575.1. Classification (GTDB taxonomy): domain Bacteria; phylum Pseudomonadota; class Gammaproteobacteria; order Burkholderiales; family Burkholderiaceae_C; genus Limnohabitans_A. The sequence continues at coordinate 2,242 of CAYRBW010000095.1, read as the reverse complement.
AGGAAGCCCTGCAAGGCCACGAACGCGGTACCAAGGTCGATCTGCATCTGGAGCCCGAGGACGCCTTTGGCGACTTCAACGAAAACCTGCTGTTTCTGGAGCCCCTGGCCCTCTTCCCTGAAGGTCTGGAGCCCGGCCTCACGATCGAAGGCACAGCTCTGCCCGAGGGCTGTAACCCCGACGCACCGCGCAATGCCCTGTATACAGTGACCGAAATTTACCCTGAGCACGTGGTGCTGGACGCCGTTGAGTTGGGGGGCCTTGGGGTAGTCGGAGAG
>CAYRBW010000095.1:0-1954 GCA_964422575.1 uncultured Limnohabitans sp. | reverse complement strand
ACCATCACCGAGGTCTACCCCACCCATGTGGTGCTGGACGCCAACCACCCGCTGTCCGGCATTGCGCTGCGCTTACACCTGAAAGTGGAATCGGTGCGCGAACCCACCGAATCCGAAGTGGGACACGGCAGTTGCGGCACGGGCTTCTTCAAGATTGAAGTGGGCGATGAGGGCCTGCCCACTGGGCTCACGCTGCACTGAGAAGCCATGAGCCAGTCAGCGGTTTAAACCGCGACAGAGGTCTGGCGGCAAACTGCTAGACCTCAAAGCAAGCACTGACCTGCACTTGCAGGATTATTTTTTGCCGGTTGAACCGTAACCGCCTTCACCCCGTTCGCTGGGCGCATCAAATTCCTGGACCACGTTGAACGTGGCTTGCACCACAGGCACGATCACCATCTGAGCGATGCGCTCCATGGGTTCGATCGTGAATGCCACACCGCTGCGGTTCCAGGCACTGACCATCAACTGCCCCTGATAGTCGCTGTCAATCAAACCGACCAAGTTGCCCAGCACGATGCCATGTTTGTGGCCCAACCCCGAGCGAGGCAACAACATGGCGGCGTAGCCTGGGTCTTTCAGATGCACGGCGATGCCCGTTGGAACCAATTGCCAGGCATTGGGTCGCAAGGTCAAGGGCGCATCCAGACATGCCCGCAAGTCCAAACCCGCACTGCCCGATGTGGCGTAGGCTGGTAATTGATCGGCCATGCGGGTATCCATAATTTTGAGATCGATGTTCATAAAAAATCCGGAATGAATCACGAGAGCGCCCGACCCAAGAGACGAGACGCATGAAAATGAAATCAGCCGATACGGTGGGCAATATCGGCCATGAGTTGTACGGCCAGCGCCTGCTTGCTGGCATGCGGCAACTCTCTTGCCCCTTGGGCGTCCACCAGCAGCAAGGCATTATCGTCCTGCCCAAATGTGGCCGGGCCAATGTTGCCCACCAGCAGCGGCACCTGTTTGCGGACCCGTTTGGCGGTGGCGTGGGCCAGCAAATCATGGCTTTCGGCAGCAAAACCGACACAAAACAGCTCGCCTTTTTGCGCAGCCACCGATTGAGCCACGGTGGCCAAGATGTCGGGGTTCTCCACAAAGCTCAACTCGGGCGTCTGCCCTGAGCCGTCTTTCTTGATCTTCTGGTCGGCCGAGTTGGCAGGCCGCCAATCGGCCACCGCCGCCGTGGCCACAAACACCCCCCGGCTGGGCACATGGGCTTGAACGGCTTGCAGCATGTCGCGCGCAGAGCGCACGTTCACGCGCTTAACGCCTCGGGGTGTGGCGAGGCTCACCGGGCCTGCGATCAGGGTCACGTCAGCTCCCGCCAAGCGGGCCGCACGAGCGATGGCAAAACCCATTTTGCCGCTCGACAAGTTGGTGATACCACGTACCGGATCAATCGCTTCGTAAGTCGGCCCTGCGGTGACCAACACAGACTTGCCCGCCAGCGCCTTGGGCGTGAAAAACGCCTCTAGATCTTCTAGAATTTCTTCGGCTTCCAACATGCGCCCATCGCCCGTTTCGCCGCAAGCTTGGTCGCCCTGCCCCACACCCAGCACATGAACGCCATCGGCCTTGAGCTGCACCACATTGCGCTGGGTGGCGGGGTTGGACCACATTTCACGGTTCATGGCCGGGGCCACAATCAGCGGCACTTTGTCGATGGGCCTGGCCAAGCACATCAGGCTCAGCAATTCGTCAGCACCACCGTGCAACAGTTTGGACATGAAGTCGGCACTGGCCGGAGCCACCACAATCGCATCGGCCTCGCGGCTCAGGTTGATGTGGGCCATGTTGTTGGCTTCACGTGGGTCCCACTGCGAGGTGTAGACCGGCCTGCTCGACAACGCCTGCATGGTCACAGCCGTCATGAATTGCTCGGCCGCTTCGGTCATGACCACCTGCACGGTGACGCCCGCCTTGACCAAGGCGCGACAGAGTTCTGCCG
>CAYRBW010000094.1:0-8417 GCA_964422575.1 uncultured Limnohabitans sp. | reverse complement strand
AGCCTGTGCTGGCCAAACTCAAAGAAGCGCTCAAAGACAAGGCCGAAGACGTGCGCGTGACCAGTCGCCTGGTCGACAGCCCCGCCTGCCTGGTGGTGACCGACGACGGCATGAGCATGCAACTGGCCCGCATGCTCAAGCAAGCCGGACAGCAAGCCCCTGAAGTCAAGCCCGTGCTCGAAGTCAACCCCGAACACGCGCTGGTCAAAAAGCTCGACGGCTCAGTCCACTTCCACGACCTGGCCCACATCCTGTTTGACCAGGCCCTGCTGGCCGAAGGCGGCTTGCCTGCGGACCCTGCGGCTTATGTGAAGCGGGTGAATGCGCTGCTGAGTTGATCGTCTCCACCCCATCCCGGACTTGATCTGGGAGCGATCCCCCCAGCAAAAAGCCCCGCCAGACCATGGTTTGGCGGGGCTTTTTTGACTGTAATTACACCGCTAAGTCTTGTGCAGCATAAAATCTTACAAATCGAAGTTTAAAACTTGAATTTGTAAAAATGATCCCGCGCACCGCAACAAACACACTAGAGCGCCTGGCCAAAGGCTTTCCCGTGGTCGCGCTCACAGGCCCTCGGCAGTCGGGCAAAACCACCTTGGCCAAATCGGTTTTCAAGGACAAGTCCTATGTGTCGCTTGAAAACCCCGATGAGCGAGAGTTCGCACAACGAGACCCCAAACGCTTTTTGGAACGCTTTCCCAACGGGGCCGTTCTGGACGAGGTGCAGCGTTGCCCCGAATTGCTGTCGTGGTTGCAAGGCTGGGTGGATGAGCGCGGCATCATGGGCGACTTTGTCCTCACCGGCTCTGCGCAATTTGACTTGCTTGCGGGCATCACCCAAACACTGGCAGGTCGGGTGGGTCGCGTCGAACTGCTGCCGCTGAGCACCGCAGAATTGTGGGCGGCAGGCCAAGCGCCCAGCGACTTGAACACCACTCTGTTTCAAGGTGGCTACCCCGCACTGTACGACCGCGACATATCGCCCCAAGACTGGTTTGCCAACTACATGGCCACCTATCTGGAGCGCGATGTGCGGCAACTCATCGCTGTGCGCGATCTGACGCAATTCCAGACTTTCATCAAAATGTGCGCCGCCCGCACAGGCCAATTGCTCAACCTCTCGTCGCTGGGGGCCGATTGCGGCATCAGCGCCGTGACCGCCAAACAATGGTTGTCGGTCCTCGAAGCCAGTTACATCGTCACCCTGCTCAAACCGCACCATCGCAACTTTGGCAAGCGGCTGGTGAAAGCGCCCAAACTCTACTTTTGCGATGTGGGCCTGGCCGCTTGGCTGCTGGGCATTCGCGACGCAGCCACGCTGGACGCCCATGCCGCACGCGGTGCCTTGTTTGAAACGCATGTCATCAGCGAATTGATGAAACAGCGCCTGAATGCCGGCCAAGCTTTGGACCTTTACTTTTGGCGAGACCATGTGGGGCACGAAGTCGATGTGCTGATCGAACACGCGCAAGGCTTGCAAGCGCTTGAAATCAAGTCAGGCAGCACCTTTGCCAGCGACTGGACCGACGGACTGAAGAAATGGCAAAAGTTTGCAGGTGACGAAAGCATCCAACCCTCACTGGTGTATGGCGGAGCCGCCTCCTATGAGCGAGAGGGGTTGCACGTTTGGGGCTGGCAGGACATCGGGAAAATGACCCTCAACTGAAGCCCTGCACATCAAGCACAGCTGAACAGATCTCACCCGTCAAACCAACGGACCGGCCAAACGGGCCCAGTCCGGTGATGCCACACCAGTAACCCACAAGACAAGCCCGGCCACAGCCATCGGCTAAATTGGCCCGATGCACACACTCCCTGCCGCCCCCGCCCTCATCGATTCACGCCAAGCCGCCTGGCGTTTACTGGTTACCTTGGCGCTGGTGGTGCTGGGCAACAGCAGCATGTACATCGTCTCGGTGGTACTGCCTGCGGTGCAGACCGAGTTTGGTGTGGGCCGCGCTGACGCCTCGCTGCCCTACACCTTGATGATGATCTGTTTGGGCTTGGGTGGACTCATCACTGGCCGCCTGGCCGACCGTCATGGCCTGATGCCGGTGCTGTGGGTTGGCGCTTTGGCGGTCTGTGGCGGCTTTGTGTGGGCGGGCCTGTCGGGCAGCATTTGGGCTTTTGGCTTGGCCCACGGCTTGATGGGCCTGATCGGCAGTTCATCGACCTTTGCGCCGCTGATGGCCGACACCGCCTTGTGGTGGAACCGGCGTCGCGGCATTGCCGTGGCCATTTGCGCCAGTGGCAATTACATCGCAGGCACGATATGGCCGCCGATTGTTCAGCACGGTGTGGAGACCTTGGGCTGGCGACAAACCTACATCCTGCTGGGAATTTTTTGCGGGGTGGGCATGTTTTTGCTGGCCACGCGCATGCGCCAGCGCCCACCGCTGGTGACGCTGACACCGGCCAACGCCAGTGCCGCACCCGTGAACCGCAGCCGCCCCTTTGGTCTGCAACCTGCCCACGCACAAGGCCTGTTGTTTGTTGCGGGCATGGCCTGCTGTGTGGCCATGTCCATGCCACAGGTGCACATCGTGGCCTATTGCTCTGACTTGGGTTTTGGGGCGGCACGCGGGGCCGAAATGCTGTCGCTCATGCTGGCCAGCGGCCTCGTCAGCCGACTCGTGTTTGGCGTCATCAGTGACCGCATTGGCGGCATACGCACTTTGTTGTTGGGTTCATTTTTACAGGGCGTGGCGCTGCTGATGTTTTTGCCCATTGACGGCATGGTGCCGCTGTACATCGTCTCGGCCATGTTCGGTCTGTTTCAGGGCGGCATCGTGCCCGCCTACGCCATCATCATCCGCGAACACTTCGACCCCAAAGAAGCCGGTGCCCGCGTGGGCTCGGTGATCATGGCCACTTTGTTGGGCATGGCGCTGGGCGGCTGGATGTCGGGCTGGGTGTTTGACATGACCGGCAGTTACCACGCGGCCTTTTTGAATGGCATCGCGTGGAACCTGCTCAATCTGTGCATCGCCAGCTGGTTGTTTTGGCGGGTGCGAAGGAATGAACTCGAGGTGCGCATCTAAGCCGATGCCACCTGTCAAACCTGCATTCAAAAGTATCTTTGCGCAGAAAAGCCAACAAAATCGACAACAAAAAGACAGGTGCCCTACTTTAGAATGACTGCCCCTTCAGTGACATCACAGATCATCCAAATGAAACAAGAAGAACAACAGTTTTTAGACGATCTGGACAAACGACTTTGGAACGCCGCCGACCGCTTGCGCTCCAACGTCAACCCCAGCGACTACATGCATGTGGTGCTGGGCTTGGTGTTTTTGAAGTACGTTTCTGATGCCTTCAAAGAGCGCCATACCGAGCTCAAGGCCGCATTCAAAGACCCCGCTAACGACTATTTCTTGGGCGACGACGCAGACGAGATCGTGGCGCAAGAGCTGGAGTCACGCGACTACTACACCGAGAAAAACGTGTTTTGGGTGCCCGCGCTGGCCCGCTGGGACTTCATCAGCCAAAACGCCAAAGTGCCTGTGGACACCCAGCTTGATGTCAGACACGGCAATGAAACCGTCTACAAATTCAAAGGCATTGGCCGCCTGCTGGACGATGCACTCGAAGCCATCGAAAAAGAAAACCCTAAGCTCAAAAACGTGCTCGACAAAAGTTATGCACGCTGGCGTGTGGACGAGGCATTGCCGGGCTTGATCGACGAGTTTTCAAAAATCCCCTTTATCCATAACGCGCTCAAAGCCAAAGACATTCTGGGCCACATTTACGAATACTTTTTGGGCGAATTTTCCATTGCTGCAGGCAAACGCGGCGGCGAGTTTTACACCCCAAAAAGCATCGTGGGTCTGATTGTGGAAATGCTCGAACCCTATGAGGGCCGCGTGTACGACCCCTGCTGCGGCTCGGGCGGCTTCTTTGTGCAAAGCGAGCGCTTTGTGGTCGAGCACGGCGGCAAGATTGGCCAAATCAGCATCTACGGCCAAGAAGCCAACCCCACCACCTGGCGACTCGCCAGCATGAACATGGCTATTCGTGGACTGGACTTTGACTTTGGCAAAGAACCCGCCAGCACCTACAGCCGCCCCCAACACCCCGACCTGCGCGCCGACTTCATCATGGCCAACCCGCCCTTCAACATGAAGGCATGGAAGGAAGGCGTCAAAGAAGACGACCCTCGCTGGAAATATGGCGTGCCCCCAGATGGCAACGCCAACTTTGCGTGGATGCAGCACATGATCCACCACCTGGCCCCGCACGGCAGCATGGCCCTGCTGCTGGCCAACGGCTCCATGAGCAGCAACACCAACAACGAAGGCGACATTCGACAAGCCCTGATTGAAGCCGACTTGGTTGAATGCATGGTCGCTCTGCCCGGCCAGCTGTTTACGAACACACAAATACCCGCCTGCATTTGGTTTCTCACCCGCAGCAAAGCCGAGCACAAAGGCAAACGCCAGCGCAGCGGCCAAACCCTGTTCATCGACGCCCGCAACCTGGGCTACATGAAAGACCGCGTGCTGCGCGACTTCAAGCGCGAAGACATCGCCAAAATTGCCGCCACCTTTCATGCGTGGCAACGCGGCGACGGCTACAGCGACCAGGCAGGTTTTTGCAAAGCCGCCACCCTGGCAGACATTCAAAAAGCCGACTTCGTGCTCACCCCAGGCCGCTATGTGGGCGCCGCCGCACAGCTTGCCGACAGCGAACCCTTTGAAGAAAAAATGGCCCGCCTCACACAGGCCTTGGATGCGCAGTTCAAAGAAAGCAAGCGCCTGGAAGCTGTAATTCGCAAGAACTTGGCGGGGCTGGGCTATGGCATCTGAACCCCAAAAGCCCGCTCCGATCAAGACCATGACAGATCAAGCCCCGCGCGCCCTGCGCGGTCGAGCCGACCGCAGCACCATGTTTCCGGTGGCCGTGCAGGCCAGCGACATGCCTGCTGACTACGCCGCTTGGCTGGCCGACATCAAAGGCCGCATCCACGGCGAGCGCTTGCGTTTGGTGCTGGCCAGCAACAGCGTCATGGTGCTGCTGTACTGGGACATTGGCCAGCGCATCCTGCACAAGCAGGCCGAGCAAGGCTACGGCACCAAGGTCATTGACCGACTGGCGGCGGACCTGCGCGATGCCTTTGCGGACATGAAAGGCTTTTCGCCGCGCAACCTCAAATACATGCGTGCCTTTGCTGCCGCTTGGCCGGACCGGGAGCTTGTGCAACAGACCGTTGCACAACTCACCTGGGGCCAAAACATCGTTCTTCTTGAAAAGCTGGATCAAGATCAAGACCGACTTTGGTACGCCGCCCGCACGCTGGCGCATGGCTGGTCACGCAACATCTTGAGCCTGCAAATTGAGGGCCAAGCCCATCTGCGGCAAGGCCGGGCACAAAACAACTTCCCCGCCACCTTGCCGCCACCCGACTCGGACATGGCCACCCAGGTCTTCAAAGACCCTTACCTGTTCGACTTTTTAGGCACCGATGCCCCGCGCCGTGAGCGGGAACTGGAACAAGGACTGATCGACCACATCCAAAAATTTCTGCTCGAACTCGGCCAAGGCTTTGCCTTTGTGGGCCGCCAAGTGCACCTGGAAATTGGCGATCAAGACTTTTACCTCGACCTGCTTTTCTACCACCTGAAGCTGCGCTGCTACGTGGTCATTGAACTCAAGGCCCGCCAATTTGTGAACCCGGCGACGGTGCCCAGCTTGGCATGTACATGACCGCCGTAGACCGCCTGCTGGCCCACCCCGACGACAAGCCCACCCTGGGCCTGCTACTGGTGCGCGAGAAAAACCGCGTGCTGGTGGAATACGCCCTGGCCGGTAGCACCCATCCCATCAGCGTGGCCGAATGGGAAACCCAACTCACCCGCGCACTGCCGCAAGAGCTGCAAGGCAGCTTGCCAACCATTGAACAGATTGAGGCGGAGTTGAGTGGGGATTTGGGGGGTGGGGATGAGTGAGTGGAAGACTCTTCCGTTGGAAGATTGCATGGCTGCAATCATTGACTATCGGGGCAAGTCTCCTAACAAGACAACTTTCGGAGTTCCGTTAGTTACCGCGAAGGTTGTTAAGAACGGGCGCATCGAAACACCCGACGAATTTATTGCAGAAGATGATTACAACGATTGGATGTCACGCGGAATCCCTCAAGCGGGGGATGTGGTGATGACAACAGAGGCACCACTTGGTGAAGTCGCGCAGCTAGACGGGCGAAAAATCGCGCTCGCTCAAAGAATCATTACGTTAAGGGGAAAGCCTGGGCTGCTACATCAAGGTTTTTTGAAATTCTTGTTGCAATCGGATCAAGTGCAAGATGAGCTGCGCTCTCGGGCCACTGGTACAACTGTGGTTGGAATTCGGCAAAGCGAACTTCGCAAAGTCAATCTGACACTCCCACCTTATGAGTCGCAGAAAATCATTGGCGAGATCCTTGGCACCCTCGACGACAAAATCGAACTCAACCGCCGCATGAACGAAACGCTGGAAGCCATGGCCCGTGCCCTCTTCCAATCTTGGTTTGTCGATTTCGACCCCGTGCATGCCAAAGCCAACGGCGAATCCACCGAAGCCATTTGCCAACGCTTGGGGCTGACACCTGAACTGCTTGCATTGTTCCCTGACAGCTTTGAGGATTCGGAGTTGGGCGAAATTCCCACGGATTGGTCTCACAGCACACTGGCCACCGAAGCCAAACGTTATGGAGGCTTTATCCAGACCGGGCCGTTTGGCAGTCAACTGCATGCCGCTGATTACGTCGAAGAAGGTGCGCCCGTTGTGATGCCGCAAGACTTGGTAAATCGTCGTGTGTCTGTCTCGCGTGTCGCTCGTGTCACTGACGACATGGCGTCTCGTCTCTCCCGACATGCCCTTCAACCCGGTGACGTGGTTTACAGCAGACGCGGTGACGTGGAGCGCCATGCACTAGTAAGCGAACGAGAAGCTGGCTGGCTTTGTGGCACTGGTTGCTTGCTGGTTCGACTCGGAGCCGCATGGCCGTCGCAGGCCTATTTGTCAGAAGTGCTGGACTTGCCAACTACGCGTGAATGGTTGGTACGCCACGCAGTGGGTGCGACCATGCCAAACCTGAATACATCGATTTTGGGTCAAGTGCCTTTATTGATTCCGTCTGAGGCATTGATGCACGCCTTCGAGCAGGCAGCTGATCCACTGCGACAACAACAAATCGCCAATAGCTTGGAAAGTGATTCACTGACTGAAGTTAGGGATGCACTTCTGCCCAAACTTTTGAGTGGTGAAATTTCGTCAAGAGAACTAATGCAAACCGAGGTGTGACATGAAACATCTCAAAAACACATTCCATCAAGCTCTGGCTGATCCCGCACAAGACTTCGTCCGTTTTGAAAATGGACACATCCATATTCACTACGGCCACTGGGCACCGGAAGATTTGCTTCAAGCGCTGGGGCTTGAGGTGTATGAACAAGAATTTCAAAGTTGGCTCGCAAACCATCGCGACCAAATGATTAATTTTGCGCAGGAGACCTTGCTTCAGTTTGAACAACGCGATCTTTTTGATGCATTGAAGAGCGCATATCGCAATGATGCTGTCATCCCGTTTGTGGGAGCTGGTATGTCTATGTCCAGCGACTATCCTGGGTGGACAAAATTTCTATTCAGGATGCGAAGTAAAACTTCAATCCCCGAAGACACTTTGACTGCCCTACTTGCGCAGGGTGAGTACGAGGAAGCCGCCGAAGCACTCGAAAAAGCGCTCGGTACCATTCGGTTTAATCACGAAGTACAACTTGCCTTTGGTAATGAACGCGCCATTCGCGGCCCCATTCAACTGCTTCCTTATGTTTTCAAGCGTGCGATCATCACCACCAATTTTGATGACGTTTTAAAGCGCTGCTACGACAACGCTGCCCATGCCTTCTCAGAAACTTTATTAGGCGTGCAGGCTCAAGAGTTCCCTCAGGCATTAGCGACAGGCAGACCTCTGTTAGCCAAACTACATGGTTCAGCAACATCTGCGGCCAGTCGCGTTTTGACCAAACAAGAATACGACCGGGCTTATGCCGATCCCAAAACATTGCAACGCGTCATCAAAACACTTTGTTCAAGAACACTGTTGTTCATGGGTTGTAGTTTGACGGTTGATCGTGTACTCAAATGCATAGGGGATCAAGTCGCAGTCGAAGGCAGTCAAGCGGTTGCACGTCACTTTGCCTTTCTTGCGGCACCAACAACGGATGCAGAGCGGCACTCAAAAGAAGCAGCGCTGGCTGAATTCAACATATTTCCAATTTGGTACAACAAAGACGAAGACGACCAATCAATTGAAGCATTCCTTCATTTACTTGCTGATGGAGTCGTGTCATGGTGATCAACGAGCAAGCTTTAGAAACCTTGGCTATCACCTGGTTCCAAGACACCGGCTGGAACTTCCGCGCTGGCCCCGACATTGCGCC
>CAYRBW010000093.1:0-8480 GCA_964422575.1 uncultured Limnohabitans sp. | reverse complement strand
TGGCCGAGCGCCAGCTTGTTGCATTTGAGTTCACGCGCCACGCGGTACAAAATGCCCCGGCGCAGGCGCGAGCACAGGCTGCACATGGTCTTGCCTTCGGGGATTTTGTCTTTCACGATCGAATACGTGTCTTGTGTCTCGATGTGGTACTCCACGCCCAGTTCTTTGAGGTAGGCCGGCAGGATGTGGTCGGGGAAACCCGGTTGCTTTTGGTCCAGGTTGACCGCCACCAGCTCGAAGTCCACCGGTGCGCGGGCCTTCATCTTGAGCAGGATGTCCAGCATGCCGTAGCTGTCCTTGCCGCCCGACATGCAGACCATGATGCGGTCACCCGCTTCAATCAGGTTGAAGTCACTGATGGCCTGGCCCATTTGGCGGCACAGGCGTTTTTCGAGCTTGTGGGTTTCGCGCTCAATTTTGATGGTCTTGGCGGCCGCTTCGTTGGCTTGGCTTTCAGCGTCCACCCAGGCGTTGTCGGTTGTTGTGTTCATGGGGGATTTGAAGGGGGGCAAAAAAATGACCTGATCGGCATTCAAATACGACGGTTTTTTTTCAGAATCTTCCATGATTTACCACTGCCCTACCTCTTGTTGAATGGAAACTTCGCAGTCGTCGAAGATGTCAAGCTTCACGATTTTGACCCGTGCCCCCAGGACATTGGGTAATTGCATCAGGGTAACGCAAAGTTTTCCGGTCAGGCTTTCGAGCAGGTTGATGTGTTGTTCTGTGCAGGTATCAATGATTAAGGTGTGGACTTTGCGGTAATCCAGCACATTGGTGATTTCGTCGTCGTCGGGTTTCAAGGGTTGAGAGCCCATGTTCAGATCGGCGTTGACCTGAATCGCCTGAGGGGCTGATTTTTCATGCGCCAGGATTCCCAGGTTCGCGTTGAAGCGAAGTCCGGTCAGGCTCAGAATTTGATTTCCTTTGGTTAACATGCGCTGGGGCCCATCAATGAAAAATCTCGGTCAAATTTATGCAGATGTTGTCCTCCATCGACAAGTAGCGTGGTGCCTGTGATCGACTGGTTGGCACAAGCAAAAACAACAGTGGCCGCAACATCTGCTGCGGTTGAAGATCGGCCTAAAGGAGAGAGTTTGTGCATCTGTTCAAAAGCTTGCTGTGACAACATGTGGCTTGTCAGCGTCAATCCAGGCGCAACGCCCACGACGCGCACTGTGGGGGCCAGGGCTTGGGCCAACAAGGTATTGGCTGCCTCCAATGCTGCCTTAGAAAGGGTGTAGCTCAAAAAATCAGGATTGGGGTTCCATAACTTCTGATCCAGCATATTGATCACAACACCCGATATCGCGGGTGCATTTTGTTCCAGTAAATGCTTGTGTAAGGCGGTGGCCAACAAAATGGCCGCGCCGGTATTGCTGCGCAAGTGTTTTTCCATGCGTTCAAAGTTGAAGCTCTCATGTGTGTCATGTTCAAACAGTGACGCACTGTTAATCACCGCATGCACTGTGCCAAAGTGTTCGATCACCTGTGGCAAAAGCTGACGTGTTTCGGACTCGATGGCCAAATCTGCGGCGAAGACGGCTGAATGTTTCCCTAATTTGGCTTCGCAGTCTCGCGCAGTGGCCTCTGCTTCCTCTCGTGAGTTCCGGAAGTGGATGGCGACTTGCCATCCGGTATCCGCCAGTGCCAGGGCGATTTCACGACCTAAGCGTCGAGCGGCACCCGTCACCAAAACGGTGCGGGGCATTCCTGCGGTAGTGAGGGGGGAAGACATTAGGGGACAATCCACAGGTCATGAAAAACGCTATGAGTTTAACGAAACCCTTGTGTGCTCGCCTCCACCAGGCCATTGCCCAAGCCGGTGGCTGGATCGGTTTTGACCGTTTCATGGCCATGGCCTTGTACGAGCCGGGACTGGGTTACTACACCAACGCCCTGCAAAAGTTCGGTGCCATGCCGTCCTCGGGCAGCGATTTTGTGACCGCACCGGGCATGTCCCCGCTGTTTGGACAAACTCTGGCCGTGCAGGTGCAAGAGGCCCTACAGGCCACCGGCAGCGACGAAGTTTGGGAGTTTGGGGCCGGGACCGGGGCCTTGGCGCTGCAATTGTTGGACAGCCTGGGCGATGCCGTGCGCCGTTACACCATCATCGATTTGTCGGGGACTTTGCGTGCTCGCCAGGCCGACACCTTGTTGAAATATGCTGCCAAAGTGCGCTGGCTCGACGCTTGGCCCGACGCCATGGATGGCGTGGTGGTCGGCAACGAGGTGCTGGACGCCATGCCGGTGCACTTGCTGCAGCGCACGCAAGGCGTCTGGTATGAACGCGGTGTCGTCAGTTCGGGAGAGGACTTTGCCTGGCAAGACCGCCTGACCGATCTGCGTCCGCCTGTGGACATCGAGGGCGAGCACGATTACCTGACCGAAATCCACCCCCAAGCCGAAGCCTTCATCGCCAGCTTGGCCGAGCGCTTGCTGGCGGGCCAGGGTGGTGCGGCGTTTTTTCTGGACTACGGCTTTCCCGAGGGTGAGTACTTTCACCCCCAGCGCCACATGGGCACCGTCATGTGCCACCAGCTGCACCAAGCCGACGACAACCCACTGGTGGCCGTCGGCCAAAAAGACATCACCACGCATGTCAACTTCACCGGGGTGGCGCTGGCCGCGCAAAACGCCGGATTGGAGGTGCTGGGCTACACCAGCCAAGCCTGGTTCTTGCTCAACCTGGGCTTGGCCGAACGCATGGCTGAGACCAGTCTGGCCGAGCGAAGCCATGCGCAGCGGCTGGTCAACGAGCATGAAATGGGCGAATTGTTCAAAGTGGTCGGGTTCACCACATCGTCCCATTGGACTGCTCAAGGTTTTGTTCGTGGCGACCGGTCGCACCGGCTCTGAGTTGTCACAGGAAGCAGCATGTTGCGTTGGCTGATTGTTGTTTTGCTGGCCCTGATCATTTTCAGCGGCCTGCAGCCTTGGTTGCAAAAGCTCGGATTTGGCCGTTTGCCTGGCGATTTCCGCTTCCGGTTGTTTGGGCGGGAGTGGTTCATTCCCATCACCAGCACCTTGTTGCTCAGCATGCTGGCAGCTGCCATCGCCCGGTGGTTGTGAGCCGCACGGTTGCTGCAAAAAGTATCCTCACCGCGAACGTGGTACAGTGCGGCACGCCATTGGCGACTTATGCCCATTCGCTCTCCCAGAGCCGATAGCGCATCCCGGCAGAGGGATGCCAGTCTTGTCCTCCACTGTGCACATCGACCACCCTGCTCTTTCACTGAGCTGGCCAGACGATTTTTTTGCTTCCTTTTGACGCACCTCTGCACGGTGATGTTCTGTGGCAGACCCCTTGGGGCTGCATATTGGGGGCGTTTTTTGGCACCAGGACATGCCAAGACCCTTGCCGTTGTCACGCCCCAAGAGGCGCGCAAAGCGGTAAGACCCCTTTCGTTAAAATAATGACCATTTCATATTGTTCACACCAACCCATCTCCATGGGAAAATTCCGAATTCAACCGTGTTCCAGGGCTTTGCCCAATGGCGCTTTTGGCGCGCAGGTGTCCGTGGCCAGTGGCCGTGGCAGCGCCAGCACAGACCGTGTGATGCGTTTCGTGCCCGAATTTGCAACCCCTGCCGCCGCCAGCCAATACGCCCTTGATGAAGGCATGTTGTGGGTAGAGCGCCAGACCTCTAAACCGATCCTGCTTTGAGAAAGACGTTTTAAATGGCTAAAGAAGAATTGATTGAATTGATGGGCGTGGTCAACGAAGTCTTGCCCGATACGCGTTTTCGCGTGACGCTGGACAACGGCCACCAACTGATCGCCTATTCCGCTGGCAAGATGCGCAAGAACCACATCCGCATTCTGGCGGGTGACCGCGTGACGCTGGAGCTGTCGCCTTATGACCTGAGCAAGGGCCGTATCAGCTTCCGTCACTTGGCTGGCCGTGCGCCCATGGCACCCCGCCGTCCACCTGCTCGTTGACCCATCCGTTTCTTTGCGTTGACCTGAGTCAACGCGCAAGGCTCTTGAATCGCAGAGCATGATCCCCACGTGATTTTTAAACACAAGGGAATTCATGACCATTTCAGACGAAGCTGTGCACATCGTTTGTCCGCACTGCCACACCACCAACCGGGTGCGTGTGGCGGATATGCGCAACGCACCTGATTGCGGACAATGCCACCAAGCACTTTTTGATGCCCATCCGCTGGCGCTGGACCTCACCAGCTTTGACAAGCATATTGGCCGCAGCCACATCCCCGTGCTGGTGGACTTTTGGGCCCCTTGGTGCGGCCCCTGCCGAATGATGGCCCCGGCCTACGAGCAGGCCGCCAGCTTGCTGGAGCCCCAAGTGCGCGTGGCCAAGCTCAACACTGAAGAAGCACAAGCCATCGCTGCCCGCTTCAACATCCGCAGCATCCCCACACTCGCATTGTTTGTCGGCGGCAAAGAAGTCACCCGCCAAACCGGTGCATTTCGCACGGCGCAAGACATCACCGATTGGACGCGCTCGCACCTGTGACGCAGGCGTGCAGATCGGTTCTACATCAACTGAGGTTTTGACTTTGTGGGAGGTGGCCATTGGTCGTGAATACCTGCACAGTCACAATACACATTCGTGACCAGGGCCTCCCACCCATAAAGACCGCGTTACAGCAACGCCAGCGCGACGGCCTTGATGCGTGCTTGGGTGATCTGCGCGCCAATTTGAGGCCCTCTGAGGCCTTGGGCCGCTGCCGCCTGCGCGATGGGCGCAGTCTCGACCGACAGGGCTGCTTGTTGTGCTTGGAGCAAACGCGCAGCCTGCGGATAAGCCGCATCTTCAAACCCCAATCGTCCCCGCGCATCGCACTCGCACGCTTGCAGCACGAGCGCAAAGCGCTCGACTTGGCGGATCGCGTCGCAACGCTCCAGCAAGCGCATCAGGGCCTCGGCGTTCAGGTCGGCACTGCGGTGGATGTTGCCGTGCTCACGCGCCACCACTTCGGCCAGTTCCTTGCCTTCGGTCGGCACACGCAGGCGTTCGCACACCTTTTGCAAAAGCTTCACGCTGCGGCCTTCGTGGCCGATGTGGCGCGGCAGCACGTCGGCGGGGGTGTTGCCTTTGCCCAGGTCGTGCATCAGGCAGGCCACACGCACCGAAAGTGGCGTGTTCAGGCGGGCGGCCATGTCCATCACCAGCATCATGTGCGCGCCGGTGTCCACCTCGGGGTGGTATTCGGCGCGTTGGGGCACGCCCCACAGGCGGTCTAGCTCGGGCAGCAATACCTGGAGTGCGCCGCATGCGCGCAGCACCTCGAACATGCGTGAGGGCTTCTCGCTCATCAGGCCCTTGGTCAGTTCTTGCCAGACGCGCTCGGGCACCAAGTGGTCGGCTTCACCGTCCTCGACCATCTGACACATCAAAGCCATCGTTTCGTGGGCCACTGAAAAGTCAGCAAAGCGTGCTGCAAAGCGTGCCACACGCAGGATGCGCACAGGGTCTTCGGCAAAGGCCTCCGTCACATGGCGCAGCACCTTGTTGTGCAGGTCCGACTGGCCGTCATACGGGTCGACGATCTGGCCTGCCCATGCGCCGGGCACCGCGTGGGCCAGTGCCTCGGGCACGGCCATGGCGTTCACCGTGAGGTCACGCCGGGCCAGGTCTTCTTCGAGCGTGACACTCGGGTCGGCCTGCACCACAAAGCCTTTGTAGCCCCGGGCGGTCTTGCGCTCGGTGCGAGCCAGGGCATATTCCTCGCGGGTTTGCGGGTGTAAAAACACCGGAAAGTCCTTGCCCACAGGGGCGAAGCCCTGCGCGGTCATGGCATCAGGCGTGCTGCCCACCACCACCCAGTCGCGGTCATTGACGCGCTGGCCCATCAAAGCATCGCGCACCGCACCGCCGACGACAAACACCGACATGCGTTTGGCTCAGCGAGCCACCCGGAAGGGCTCTTCAAAATCGATGAAGTCCTGCTCGGCCAGCGCGCCGTCGATCCAGGCTTTGACGCCGGGCAGGGCGCACACGCGTGCCATGTAGGCAGCCACATCGGCTGGCACAGGCAGGGCGTAGGTTTTCAGACGCATCACCACCGGGGCAAAGTAGGCATCGGCCACGCTGAAGTCGCCAAACAGCATGGGGCCGCCCTGCGCTTGCAGCAGGCCGCTCCACAAGCTGCAGATCCGCTCTAGGTCGGCGCGCACGGCGGGCTTGTCACGCAGGGCCAAAGCGCCAATCTCGGGCAGATGTGCTTCGATGTTCATGGGGCAGGCGCTGCGCAGGCCTGTGAAACCGCTGTGCATTTCGGCGCAGATGCTGCGTGCACGGGCTCGGGCGGCGCGGTCTTGCGGCCAGAGGTGCTTGTCGGGGAACTGCTCGGCCACATATTCCGCGATGGCCAAGGTGTCCCACACGGCCAGGCCCTCATGCACCAGCACGGGCACTTTGCCTACCGGGTTCACACCGTGGATGGTGGCTTTGAACTGCGAGTTGGGTGCAAAGCTGTCAAAGCGGACATAGACCTCTTCAAAGTCGATGCCGGCTTGTCGCAGCAACACCCAGGGGCGCATAGACCAAGAGGAATAGTTTTTGTTGGCGATGTAGAGCTGGATCATTGTTTGTTCCCGTGAATCAGAGCTCACATGTTAGCGGTCATGGCTGTCCACCAAAGCGTTTCGCCATTGGAATCAGCGTCCCGCGCGCTCGCGCCAGCCGTTCAGACGACTTCGTGGGCCGCGGTGGCCCAGATAGGTCGGTGCCACGCCTGTGGCCGATGCGGCGGTGATGTCCAACGCGTCCAGGCCAGGGTGTTGACCCGTGGCAATGTTGTCCACCTTCATCGACGCCAAGTTGTCGCGGCTCATCAGCGGTTCACCCGGGGCCATTTCCATGACCAAGGCTTGTAGCCAGCCGACCCACATGGGCAGGCCGATCACCGGGCGGCCGTGGCCGTGGTTCACGCCCGCCCACTGGCCAGCGCGGCGCACCAACTCGCCCAAGGTCATGACTTCGGGGCCGCACAACTCATAGGTTTGACCGATGGTCTCGGGTTTTTGCAGGCAAGTCAGCACAGCGCGGGCCACGTCTGCCACCCACACGGGCGCAAACCGTGTGCTGCTGCCCGCCAACGGCACGAAAGGCACGATGGCCTGCAGGTCGGCAAAAAGGTTCAGGAATTTGTCTTCAGCGCCAAAGATCACGCTCGGGCGCAGCACCGTTAGCTGCAGGCCTGTCCCGTGCAGCACCGTCTCGCCTTGAGCCTTGCTGCGCTGGTACATCGAGGGGCCTTGCGCGTCTGCACCCAGTGCGCTCACATGCACCAAGCGCTGCACGCTCGCTTTTTTCATGGCGCTGGCAATCTTGCCGGGCAGGCTGACATGGACTTTTTCAAAGCGGTCTTCGTTGCCATGCAGCACCGCGACCAGATTGACCACCGCATCGTGCCCGACCATGAGCCGGGCCAGATCAGCTTCGTTGTGAACGGAGGACTCAATCACCGTGAGGCCGGGCAGGTTTTGCACGCTGGCCGCGTGGACGGCGCGGCGCGTGGGCACCGTGATCTGCCAGCCCAGCCGGGCCATCTGCTCACACACATGGCGACCCACAAAGCCCGAGCCGCCCAACACCAAGATACGAGGGGTGTTCATTCCGGCGTTCAGGTGTTCAGGCCTGTGACGGCTTGGTGCATCGCGTCCATCGCTTGGTCCACGATCTGGGTGCGCCAAATGTCGGTGTCGGTGTAGAAGGCGTCCATCAGGTCTTGCTTGATTTTCTGGCGCAGGGCATCAGGTGCCTCGGGGTGCAGGTGCAACCAGTGGTCACCGCGCAAGGCGTACATCACTTGTTCTTGCGGCTGTGTGCCGTATTCCATCGCAATGCCGGTGTATTCAGCTTGCGGGCATTCTTGATAGGCCGCCATCCACATCAAACCCGTCAAGAAGGCCGAGCTGGATGAACCGTCGTAAATCGAGGTGATGTCTTGGCCCCACCAAGTTTTGGCGCGGGTGTAGGCTGCAGCATCGTCGGCGCAGGCAAAAATGCGTTCGCCCAGGCCGTTGGGGCCCAAACCCGTGTGCAGATCAATCCAGGCCATTTTTTGGCAGCGCTGGCCGTACTTTTGCAACACTTGGCGCAGCGTCAGGTTGCTCCAAGTGGGGCCTTGGCCACCAAAAAACAGACCCTCTGGAAAATCGTGCTGACCTTTGGACACGGCCGCTTGCAGGGCTTTCATACCGCGTTCCACGATGTATTGGGTGATGGCTGCTGCATTGGCCGAGTCCGGTGGCCAAACCTCGGGCAACAAAAGCGGTTGCACTTCTTTGTAAGGCGCGTTTTCGGGCAGAGGCTTCGTGAAGTCGTGGAAGTTGCGGTTGATGTCCACGTTTTCATGGGTCACACGCCGCACATGCGAAAACCCGTGCGGGTTGAGCGCATGGATGTAGAGCACCGCCACACCCTGGGCTTTGGCGGCTGCACGCCAAGCGGCGTTTTGCAGGGCATGGACTTGCACGCCCGAGCCGCAATAACCCTCCACCC
>CAYRBW010000092.1:0-8534 GCA_964422575.1 uncultured Limnohabitans sp. | reverse complement strand
CCACCTTGCGTGACGGCGAGCAGTCGCCCGGCGCCTCCATGACCCGTGACGAGAAGCTGCGCATTGCCCGTCAGCTTGAGCGTCTGCGCGTGGACGTGATCGAAGCCGGTTTTGCCGCCAGTTCAAATGGCGACTTTGAGGCTGTCAAGACCATTGCGGACGCTATCAAGGATTCGACCATTTGCTCTTTGTCGCGCGCCAATGACCGCGACATTTCTCGCGCAGCTGAAGCCCTCAAGGGCGCTAACAGCGGGCGTATCCACACCTTCATTGCCACGTCGCCTCTGCACATGGAAAAGAAGTTGCGCATGACACCCGATCAGGTGTTTGAGCAAGCCAAGCAGTCTGTGCGCTTCGCCCGTAACTTGGTGGGCGATGTCGAGTTCAGTCCTGAAGACGGTTACCGCAGCGACATGGACTTTTTGTGCCACATTCTGGAGGCCGTGATCGCAGAAGGGGCCACCACCATCAACGTACCTGACACGGTCGGTTATGCGGTGCCCGAGTTGTATGGGCAATTCATCAAGACCCTGCGTGAACGGATTCCCAATTCTGACAAAGCCATTTGGTCTGTGCACTGCCACAACGACTTGGGCATGGCGGTTGCCAACTCGCTGGCCGGCGTCAAGATCGGCGGCGCGCGTCAGGTGGAGTGCACCATCAATGGTTTGGGTGAACGTGCAGGCAATTGTTCGCTCGAAGAAGTGGTCATGGCGGTGAAAACGCGCCGCGACTATTTCGGTTTAGATATTGGCATTGACACCAGCCATATCGTCGCGGCCAGTCGCATGGTCAGTCAGACGACCGGTTTCGTGGTTCAGCCCAACAAGGCTGTGGTGGGGGCCAACGCCTTCGCGCATGCCAGCGGCATCCACCAGGACGGTGTGCTCAAGGCGCGTGACACCTATGAAATCATGCGCGCTGAAGACGTGGGTTGGACCACCAACAAGATCGTTTTGGGCAAGCTGAGTGGTCGCAATGCTTTCAAGCAGCGTTTGCAAGACTTGGGTGTGACCTTGGACAGCGAAACCGAAATCAACAATGCATTCGCTAAGTTCAAGGAGTTGGCTGACCGCAAGAGCGAAATTTTCGACGAGGATATTTTGGCGCTGGTGGGCGACGAGAGTGTGACGGCTGAAAAAGAGCAGTACGGTTTTGTCTCTATGTCTCAACACAGTGAAACAGGCGAAAAGCCTCATGCGAGTGTTGTCTTCACCGTCGAAGGCAAAGAAGTGCATGCCGAGTCCGATGGCAATGGACCTGTCGACGCATCCTTGAAGGCCATTGAGTCGCATGTCAAAAGCGGTGCGGAAATGGTGCTTTACTCTGTTAATGCGATCAGCGGATCCACTGAGAGTCAAGGCGAAGTGACGGTCCGTTTGCAAAACAGTGGCCGAGTGGTCAATGGTGTGGGTTCAGACCCGGATATCGTGGTGGCATCGGCCAAGGCCTATCTGAGTGCGCTCAATAAATTGCAAAGCAAAGCGGATCGGGTGGCCGCTCAGGGTTGAAAAGTATTCTTGGGATATACTTTTTGGCTTCAATAAAGTCACGCAAGTCGTTGTTCTTGCGTGACTTTTTAATTTGGGTACACTCAAGGGTGGTTTTCATCTATTTTTTCCCAAATGACCGTTATGCGATTCATTTTTGTACTCAATGACCATGCCTCTAGCCGCAAGGGGCAAGGTTGGGTCGCGGCTTTGACAGCGGTTGTGTTGGCTGCTGTGCTGGTGCTGCCCACGTCTGTCCACGCGGGCAATACAAAGCCCGCGACTAAAAAGCAGTCTGTAGCCACCGCACACAAAGCCATCAAGGCCAAAAAAGTCAGTACAGCGAAGGCCAGCAATCGCAAACCTTTTGTCACTCAAAAAGCCGTTCCTATGCGCGCTTCCTTTGGGCAAAAGGCGGGGCTTCATGCGGCCTCCGATCCATTGGACTTGCGCTCCAGTGTGGTGCTTGTGATTGATCAGGACACCCAAGAGGTGCTTTTTCGTAAGAACGACCACGCCGTCTTGCCCATTGCATCGTTGACCAAACTGATGACGGGCTTGGTCATTTCAGAAGCGCAACTTTCCATGTCGGAAATGATTGCCATCACGCAAGCCGACGTGGATACCGAAAAAGGCAGCTCCTCCCGGCTAGCCGTTGGCACAGTGCTCAGCCGTGGTGATTTGTTGCACTTGGCGCTGATGTCTAGTGAGAACCGTGCGGCACATGCTTTGGGCCGCACCTATCCTGGCGGTTTGGATACCTTTGTGGGGCGCATGAATGCTCGGGCTCGTGCTTTGGGGATGTCCGATACACGTTATGTGGAACCCACGGGTTTGTCCAGTCGTAACCAGTCAAGCGCCAATGACTTGGCCGTTTTGGTTGATGCAGCTTACAAAGAGCCCGTGTTGCGCGAGTTATCCACTTCGCATGGTCGGGAGATTGAAGTGGGCAGTCGCACGCTCCAATACAACAACACCAACCGGTTGGTGAAAAGCCCGCAATGGGACATCGGTTTGCAAAAGACAGGTTACATCTCTGAAGCCGGTCAATGTTTGGTCATGCAGGCGCAGGTTGCTGGACGCAAATTGATCATGGTGTTTTTGGACTCGGCAGGCAAGCTCAGCCGCATTGCAGATGCTGAGCGCGTTCGTCGTTGGGTCGAGCAATCACCCGGTGTGTCCATAAACAAGCATTCGGCATTGGCCGCCCGTTTGCCGGGTTGAGTGGACCGCACCGAGCATCATAAAAGGCCTCTGTAGAGGCCTTTTATAGTTTTAGTGACTCATTGATCGCCGTGATGCCCTAGGGTTCTGGAGATTTCATGCGCTGTGGCCTGCAGCTTGGGCAGCCAACTTTCATCCAATCTATCGGCAGGTGCAGAGATGGACAAGCCGGCCAATAATTTGCCTTGGTCATCGTAGATGGCAGCGGCAATGCAGCGCACGCCCAGCTCCAGCTCTTCGTTGTCCCGCGCAATACCGTATTGCTTCACGCGTGCCAGCTCTCTTTCAAGTACTTGCAGTTGGGTGATGCTGTTGCGTGTCTGGCCCACCAAGCCTGTGCGCGTGGCATAAGACCGCACACGAAGTGGGTCATCGGCAGCCAAAAAGAGTTTGCCCACCGAGGTCAAGTGCAAAGGCGCACGCCCACCAATGGCACGGACCACCTGCATGCCAGACCGTTCACTGTAGGCACGCTCAATGTAGACAATTTCATCGCCTTGACGCATGCTGAGGTTCACGGGCTGCTGGATGAGTTTGTGCAAATCACGCATGGGCGTCAGGGCTGCATCGCGCACGTTCAGGCGTCCCTTGACCAGATTACCCAGCTCAAGCAGTCGCATGCCCAAACGGTAATTACCGGCTTCTGGGCGGTCTACAAATCGGCCAGTGGCCAAGTCATTCAGAATGCGATGAGCCGTCGAGGGGTGCAGGCCGGTTTTTTCGCTGATCTCTTTGAGTGAGATCGCTTCCTCCCGCGAAGCCAAGACGTCGATCAGTGAGAACATGCGCTCAATGACCTGGATTGTGGGTGTTGGCGTGAGAGCAGAGTCTTTTTTCATGGTGTACGGAAACAATCCGCAAATTTTACACTGTGAAAATTTAAAGAATCTTCATTTCAAAGTTTTCCACTGCCCTTGGGCTCTTATTTCACAAGGACGAAACTTGGATTTGTAGTTCATTTTGGGGCTGCTCTCGATCCAGTAGCCCAGGTAGATATAGGGCAGTTGAAGGTCTGCCGCTTGCTGAATTTGCCAGAGCACGCCGTAAACCCCATAGCTTGCTTTGTCATCCGGCTCGAAAAATGTGTAGACCGCTGAGAAGCCGTGATTTAGCACATCCACGATGCTGATCATTTTCAAGCGGCCCAAATGGCCATCCGTAGCCGGTGAGCGAAACTCGACGATGCGGGAGTTGACTCGGCTTTGAATCAAAAATTGCTTGTATTGGTCAACACTGTCATGGTCCATGCCACCCCCTGCGTGCCGGCTGGTCTGGTAGCGTAAATACAGGGCGTAGTGTTCGGGGTCAAATTGCAAGTCGAGCACCCGGACACTCAAATTTTTGTGAGCCAGCCAAGCGCGGCGCTGACTGCGATCGGGTTTGAAGTCTTGGACATGGACGCGCAAAGGTTGGCATGCTTGGCAGCCATCGCAGTAGGGGCGGTAGGTGAACATGCCGCTGCGACGAAAACCCTGTTCCACCAGGTCAGAGTAGATCTCGTTCTGGATCAGGTGGCTCGGGGTGGCCACTTGGGAGCGGGCGGAGCGATTGGGCAGATAGCTGCACTCATAGGGTGCCGTGGCATAAAACTGCAGTGCCTGTATCGGAAGGTCTTGAAGATGGGTCACAACGTGGTGTCCAAAGCCGTCAATGCATCCCAGTATAAAGTTTGCTCGACCCATTTGACGGGCGGCATGTGGCGTGTTTGCTGGATTGACTTTAAGAAATCCGAGCGTGCAATTTCTTGTGCACCCAGTGAGGCCAAATGGCGGGTGTTTTGCTGGCAATCGATGGTTGGGATGCCGTGTTTCAGGCAAACACTGACCAAACTGACCAGGGCCATTTTGGAGCCATCGGTGATCGTAGTGAACATGGATTCGCCAAAAACAGCTTGACCCAGGGCCACAAAATACAGGCCAGCGACCAATTCACCCTCAAGCCAAACCTCCGCACTGTGGGCGTAGCCTGCGCGGTGCAGCGTTTCGTAAGCGGTCACCATGGCCGGCACGATCCAAGTGCCTTTTTGTCCTGGTCTGGGGGCTGCACTGCAGCGGCGCATGACTTGGCTGAAGTCACGGTCAAAGCTCAGCGAGAGACTGGGTTGGCGCAGCCACCGTTTCATGGCTTGGCGCAAGGAGCGGTGAAATCGAAATTGCGCTGGATGCAGGACCATTCGAGGGTCTGGACTCCACCACAACACAGGCTGACCTGCACTGAACCATGGAAAAATGCCTTGGCTGTAGGACTCGAGCAGACGCGTTGCCGACAGGTCATCGCTCGCCGCCAACAAGCCGGGAGCAGGCGAGTTCGCATCCCAAGCCCGATCAGGGCTCGGCAAGGGTTCGTTGGTTTGAATCCAAATCAGTTCGGGCATTTGGGGGGCTCTGGGCATGGGTGCATTACACAATAAACCCATTGATGGGCTGGTGGTGCCAAACAGTGCCTTGTGTTTTTCGGTTTATCCTTGAAAGCTTCGCATCAGCTCAAACTGGTTTGTTCTCTTTTCACGGGCCTGCGTGCGCACCATGAACCCTCTTATTGCAAGTTGGATGCAGCCAAAGTGGCCCGCACCCCTCCGGGTGCAGTCCGTCATGACCGGCCGTGAAGGTGGCGTTTCCAGTGCGCCATGGGACAGCATGAACTTGGGAGACCATGTCGGTGATCGCCTGTTGAGCGTGCAAGCGAACCGCCTGCGCTTGCAAGATGCCATCGGTGTTCGACCTGTTTTTCTCCAGCAAGTACACGGGGTGGATGCGGTCTTGCTCGATGCGTCCAGTCAAGATGGGCTTCAGGCCGATGCATGTCTGACCACCGGCACCGATGCCGCGTGCACCATCATGGTGGCGGATTGCCTGCCCGTTTTGATGTGCGATGCCGCTGGCCGCTGGGTGGCGGCTGCGCATGCAGGTTGGCGTGGTTTGGCGGGTGTTCATGGGCAGGGCGTATTGGAGAACCTGCTGAACGTCGCACCTTTGTCGGGGACGGCTCGTCAAGACGTGTTGGTGTGGTTGGGTCCGTGTATAGGTCCCCAAGCCTTCGAGGTGGGGCCCGATGTCATGGCGACTTTTTGCGTGGATGATGCTGATGCCAAAAGGTTTTTTAAGCCCGTGGCGCATGCAAAATGGCTGGCAGATTTGGCTGGTTTGGCTCGCTGGCGCTTGCACCGCATGGGTGTGCTGGGCGTGTTTGGCAATGACGGTGAACCGGATTGGTGTACTTTCACCCAGAATTCAAGGTTTTTTTCGCACCGCCGTGACGGACGTGTCCTCGGGCAGTCCGGTCGCATGGCTGCCAGCATCTGGCTCGCTGACTGAGGGGTTTGTCGGCTGTTGTGCCGTCAATTCGTCTTCTGTGCACCGTTGTGCTTTGCGCCGCAAAGGCGTCCCCATCAAGTAAATCACCAATGACAAGGGCAAGACGCCATAGAACAAGAATGTGATGACGGCCCCCATCACGGTTCCCTGCGTGCTGAAGGCCTCGGCCAATGCCATGAGCAGGGTGACATACAGCCAAGCCAAAATAACCAGATACATTTTTTGTCTTTGTAATTTAGGTGACATCAAATTGACAGATACTGAACACAGTCATATCAAAAAAACAATTTAACAGGAGACAAGGCATGAGTGCTTCCACACCAGAGTTCTGGGCCCAAATGAGCGAGGGCTTTCAGCAAAACTTGTCCAAAAGTTGGGGCGAGGCCATGCAGCATTTCCAGACCATCGATTTGGGTGGGCTCAAGTCCGGTGCTGATTCTGTTGCGCCACAACTGAAATTTTCGCCTGAAAAGCTCCAGAGCCTGCAAGGCCAATACTTCAAAGACGCTTCGGATTTGTGGAATCAAAGCCTGCACAACAGCTTACAGGTCAAAGACCGCCGTTTTTCGGGTGAGGCGTGGGCTTCCAACCCGGTCGCAGCATTCAATGCTGCGACCTACCTGCTCAATGCCCGCACTCTGATGGGTTTGGCCGATGCGGTGGATGCAGACGAGAAAACCCGCACACGCATTCGTTTTGCCATTGAGCAATGGGTCGCAGCGGCCGCGCCCAGCAACTTTCTGGCTTTCAACGCAGAAGCACAAAAGAAAGCGGTTGAAACCAAAGGCGAGAGCATCGCCAAAGGCGTGCAAAACCTGATGCACGACATGCAGCAAGGCCATGTGTCGATGACTGACGAGAGCCTGTTCGAGGTGGGCAAGAACGTGGCAACCACCGAAGGTGCGGTCGTCTTTGAAAACGAGTTCTTTCAACTGATCGAATACAAGCCGCTCACCACCAAGGTCTATGAAAAGCCGTTTTTATTGATCCCACCATGCATTAATAAGTTCTACATCCTCGACTTGCAGCCAGAAAACTCCCTGATCCGCTATGCGGTGAGCCAGGGGCATCGCACCTTTGTGGTCAGCTGGCGCAACCCTGACGAGTCCATGGCCAACAAGACCTGGGACGACTATATCGAGCAGGCTGCGATCCAGGCCATTCATACTGTGCAGGACATCACCGGTGTGCCCAAGCTCAATGCCTTGGGCTTTTGCGTCGGCGGCACCATCTTGTCGAACGCGTTGGCCGTGCTGGCCGCCCGTAGCGAAAAACCGGTGGCCAGTGCCACCTTCTTGACCACCTTGATCAACTTCACCGACACTGGCATCCTGGATGTGTTCATTGACGACAACTTCGTCAAGTTCCGTGAAATGCAGATGGGCAAGGGTGGTTTGCTCAAAGGTCAGGATTTGGCGTCGACTTTCAGCTTCTTGCGTCCGAACGATTTGGTCTGGAACTATGTGGTGGGCAACTACCTCAAAGGCGAAACCCCGCCCCCGTTTGACCTGCTCTACTGGAACAGCGATTCGACCAACCTGCCGGGTCCCTTTTACGCTTGGTATCTGCGCAATACTTACCTCGAAAACAACCTGGTCAAACCCCGCAAAGTCAAGGTATGCGGTGAAGCGATTGACCTGTCCAAAGTCGACATGCCTGTCTACATCTACGGCTCGCGTGAAGACCACATCGTGCCGATTGGTGGTGCATATGCCAGTACTCAGGTGCTGCCGGGCAAGAAGCGCTTCGTCATGGGCGCTTCGGGGCACATCGCCGGCGTCATTAATCCGCCTGCAGCCAAAAAGCGTAGCCACTGGTTGAGCGAAAGCTCTAAATTCCCGGCCGATGTGAACGACTGGATTGCCGGATCAAAAGAGTTGACCGGCAGCTGGTGGACCGACTGGTCCAGCTGGCTCAAGACACACGCTGGCAAACAAATTGCCGCGCCTAAAACCTATGGCAAAGGTGCCAAGTTCAAAGCCATCGAGGCGGCCCCCGGCCGCTATGTGAAGGCCAAGGCCTGATTGATTTTTATTGGAGACAAAAATGGAAGACATCGTCATCGTTTCAGCCGCCCGCACTGCCGTGGGCAAGTTTGGTGGCTCGCTCGCCAAAACGCCAGCCACCGAGCTGGGTAGCATCGTCATCAAGAGCTTGCTCGAGCGCAGCGGTTTGCCCGCTGATGCCATCGGTGAAGTCATCATGGGCCAGGTACTGGCCGCAGGCGTGGGCCAAAACCCCGCTCGCCAAGCCATGATGAAAGCCGGTGTGGCCAAGGAAACTCCGGCCCTGACCATCAACGCCGTGTGTGGCTCGGGCCTGAAGGCCGTGATGCTGGCTGCGCAGGCCGTGGCCTGGGGCGACAGCGAAATAGTGATCGCCGGTGGTCAGGAAAACATGAGTGCCAGTCCCCACGTCTTGAATAGCAGCCGCGACGGCCAGCGGATGGGCGACTGGAAGATGACCGACACCATGATCGTGGACGGCCTGTGGGACGTGTACAACC
>CAYRBW010000091.1:0-8575 GCA_964422575.1 uncultured Limnohabitans sp. | reverse complement strand
CCGGCACCAAGATCATCTGCATGGGCAACCTGGCCCAGATCGACACACCCTACCTGACCGAGGGCTCATCAGGCCTGACCTACGCGGTCGATCGTTTCAAAGGTTGGGCACATGGCGGCCACATCACCTTGGCACGCGGTGAGCGCTCCAGACTAGCAGACTTTGCCAGCGAAGCCCTGTAACGGCACGAGCTTCGTCGGGTCTCAGTAATCGTCGCTCAGACCCGACGCCAGGCTTTCAAAACGCGTTAAATTCTTCAGGAAGGTCAAGCGTACAGTCCCTGTTGGGCCGTTACGCTGCTTGCCAATGATGATCTCAGCCACACCCGGATCTTTGGAATCCTTGTTGTAGTAATCGTCGCGGTAGATGAACATGATGATGTCGGCATCCTGCTCGATGGCACCAGACTCACGCAAATCGCTCATCATTGGGCGCTTGTCGGTGCGTTGCTCCACGCTTCGGTTCAGCTGAGAAAGTGCAATGACCGGGCATTGCAGTTCTTTGGCCAACATCTTCAGACCACGTGAAATTTCGCCTAACTCTGTTGCTCGGTTGTCGCCACCAGTTGACCCCGAACCGCTCATCAACTGTAAATAGTCCACCACAATCAAGCCCAACTTACCGCACTGGCGCGCCAAGCGGCGAGCGTTGGCACGCAGCTCAGAGGGCGTCAGGCCCGGCGTTTCATCGATGTGCAAAGACACCGTCCGCAGTTTTTCAATGGCTTCGGTCAGGCGTGGCCATTCGTCGTCACTGAGCTTGCCGGTGCGCAAATGACCTTGGTCGATGCGACCGATCGAACCCACTACACGAACTGCCAACTGCGATGCGCCCATCTCCATCGAGAACACCGCCACCGGCAAGCCCTCATTCAAAGCCACATGCTCAGCAATGTTGATCGCAAAAGCGGTTTTCCCCATCGAAGGACGCGCAGCCAACACCACCATGTCACCCGGCTGCAGGCCTGAGGTCATGCGGTCCAGATCGTAAAAACCAGTAGGCACACCCGTGATGTCGTTGGGGTTGTCGGCCATTTCCTGCACACGATCCATCAGCTCAACCACCAACTTGTCCATGGACTGGAAGCCCTGCTTCATGCGCGAGCCTTCTTCACCGATGTTGAAGATCTTTTGCTCGGCCTCATCCAGGATACGGTCAATCGCCTTGCCCTGAGGGTTGAAGGCGTTTGTGGCGATCTCGTCACTGGCCGAAACCAGTTTGCGCAAAATGGAGCGCTCTCGCACGATTTCTGCATAACGGCGAATGTTGCTGGCACTGGGCACGTATTGGGCCAAGGAGTTCAAATAGGCCAAGCCGCCCATTTCTGCGGTTTTACCCTGGTTCTGAAGTTGTTCACTGACCGTGATCACATCGGCAGGCTTGGATGCGTTGATCAACGCGCCGATCGCGGCATAAATCAACTTGTGCTCATGCCGATAAAAATCCGAATCCACGAGCAAATCGCCGACACGGTCCCAAGCGCCGTTGTCGAGCAGCAAACCACCTAAAACACTCGACTCGGCTTCGATCGAATGCGGCGGCACACGTAGTTTGGCAATTTGACTGTCTGAAGACAGGTCTGAGGAAAATTCGCTCAAAAAAGGGGGGGGAACTGCAGACATTGAGAACCGAAAAATCAAATAGTCATGTTATCCCCAGAAGCCGATGACGTCACTGGACATACCTGTGGATAAGTATGGGGCATCCGGTGATTTATCAGGGGTAAGTTGGCATCACAAACAAAGGGGCGCACAAATGAAAAGGCCCTTTCGATTTCGAAAGGGCCTTTTGATTCTTGGGGTGGCTGATGGGGCAATTTTTCAGCACATCAGTAACCCATTGAATTCAAAAAGGAATTTTCCAAAAAAAGGCCAAAAAACGGGCAAATTGTGGGGAACCTCACTCGGGAACGGGTCCCGAGTAGCTGAATGATAACTTACCTCGCCCATGAAGGCTTGGGCGTGCGTGAAATCGCAAACGGACTGGCAGACCTTGGCGATGGCACATAGTTAGGATTTTGGGTAAGGTCGTATGCAGGCGGGTCAATCTTCGCGGATTGCTCAGCAAGGAAGATCGAAAGCTCATGCTCGGTTCGTTTTTGGTTGGCCCGCATCTGCTCCGCTTCCATTTGCATCTGGATGGCTTGGCCCATCGCCATAAATCCGCGCTCCAAACTGTCCATAATCCGCTCAATCAGTTCTTCAACGGTCTTGGCAGGTGGTCGGCCATCCACTCGGACGGCTTGCGCTTGGGTCGCTTTTTTGTCCTTGTTGGCCTTGGTGAATTTCACGGCCCGCTGGCTTAAACGCGCCTCGATGTTTTGACGCATGACTTGTGGGCCTCGATGGCACCACGCCCCGCGCCTGATCATTTCCGTGCACGTTCGGCCAAGATGCGCGGAAGGCAACTCGTCCAGCTTTCTATCCTTATGGCTGCGGTGGTCAATGGTGGCGGCAATGCCTGCTTTTTGCAATGCATCATTGACCATGACCGCCCACGCTTCACGGGTTGGATTCAGCCATTGTCTGCCGTTCAATTCTTGCGTTTTGATCGCGCCGCCCTTCTTCGGGTCTTTGGAATTGGCACGCTTGAACCACGTCGAAGCGTTGCGGTTGATTCCATCATTGACACGCTCTGAAATCATCAAGTGGCAATGGGGGTTGTGACCCTCTTCGTCAACGTGAATGGCGAATGTGAAAGGAAGTTTTCCGCCCTTGTCCAAGGTGGTCACTTTGTCGGCAAACGCATGGCAAAGCGCCTTCTGTTGATCCAGCGTCAACTCACGGGGTAAAGAAAATTCCAACTCACGGAAAAGCCGCCCATTGTCCCGTTCATATTTGTCTGCCGTTTTCCAGTAGTGGGCTGGGTCTTTTTGGGGATTGTCATTCGGCCATTTCGGCATGTTGCCGCTGCCCGTGTAGGCGCACTCGTCAGCCTTCATCACGTAATTCTCTGTGCGGGTGATATAGGCACATTTGGCCCCTGCACTGTGCCCCTGTCCATTGGAGCCGATTTTGGCGTGAAGGTGGTAAATAGCCATACCCTTACCCCCTCAATTCAACATTGAATAAAGGTGTTCGGGGTGTCGGGGCTTGCCATGACCGCAACGAAAACCACGAAGTGGTTTTTGAAGTTTCTAGTGGAGCGAAGCGCAACGTCCCGAAGGGAGAAACTTCTAAGTGCGCTCTTTCCCTACCCTTAATATAAATCGGAATCCATTTTAATAACTGCATATTGACCTTGACTTTTTAGCGCCCCTTTGATTTATTAAAAGGGATAGAGGGCGAAAAGTCAAACAACAGGAGTAAATGACATGAATAAGAAACGAACGAACATAGAAGAAAGAGTTAAAGAAGCGGAAATGGAATTGAGTAGATTAAAAAAGGTGAGGCTAAAAGAAAATAAAGCGAAGGACACACGTAGAAAAATAGTTGTGGGCGAGGCTTATTTGAAGGCGATAGAAAAAGACAAGGATTTATTCATGGTTTCGGCGAAAGCCTTGGAAGAAATATTGGGAGAAGATACGTTTAAATTTTGCTTCTCGGAATACTTGAAATCTGGCGGCATTAAAGTTGCGCCGTTCACTGAATGACACGCATTACGAAAAATAAAAAAGGCCCTTACGGGCCTTTATTAATTCGATTCATTTAGATTTTGTCTGAGAATTTCCATCCACCGAAGCAATTCTTTTTCCATGTGCTTGTTGTATTGAAATTGGATATGCCATTTCGGGTGGTCAATGTCTCGAACTTCGACGAAAAGGCCTGAGCCATTGACGTTATTTCTGTGATTATGATTATTGGCACCGATGGTTTGTGCTGCGGATGCCAAATTCGGTGCGGCCCCCACAATTTGCCCTCCTGTTAAGTAAGCATATTTCCATTCTCTTACATCGGAAAAATCGTAGGTCTTCCCGTTTTCATCTGCATAGAGGTGCAGTTTCTGCTGATTCGGATCAACGGCAATGGCCGTTCTTTTGTAATGGTGCAGGTATTTACAGTTTTCGATTGTTTTCAGGTATTCGTGAAATTGGGCATCTTTGGTGTTGGAGTCCTTGAGCGTGCTCCAAAGCCACAAGCCACCGATTAAAACCACGAGAAATCCGAGCGCTTCCATTAGCGTTCCTTTGTTGAGTGATAGCCTTGAGATATCCCGTGCCTGAGCAAGCAAACAGGAGGCACGGGATTAGCGTTAACAGTTAAAGCCCAACAACGGCCACAACCGTGGTCGTGGTGGTCGTGCTGCTCACTTGTTCCGCAACAGTGCCCGCCACTGGGTCATCTGTCATTGTGTAAGTGGCGGGAGCGGCGTTTGTATCTGTGGGTGTGGTGTCTGCTGTGGTGTTGCCACCGCCTCCACCGCATGCGGCAAGCATGACGGCCAGCAAGACCATCAGGGAATACTTTTTCATGGTTTGCCCTTGTTAGAACTGGCAAACACCCACGCGCCCGCCCATGTCGTCCGCAATGACGAATTGCATCAGGATGGTTTTACCGTTGTTAACTGGGATGGCGTTGATTTTGTCGCCATTGCTCAACGTCATGACATGCATGCCCGAAACGGCGGAACTGGAGGCATTCGTGAACGACAAAGTGCCGCTTTGCTGGGTGTTGGAGTAGGTGCGGCCAGTAATGGAGGTGATGCCGTTGTTTGTGGTTGAGGTGGTGGACTGCACCTGATTTTTGACTGCGTTGATGCTGATGCTTTTCAAACCAAAGTTGATGATGCCCATGTGGTTCACATCTTCGGAAGCGTCCAGATTACCAAGAAACGGGCCAGTGAATGGGAAGTTCGCGCCAATGGTGAACCCGCAAGTGCCAGAGGTCGGCAGTTCAGCGGCAAAGGTGGACGAACCAATGCACAGAGCGGCGACAGCGAAGAGGCGAGACAGTTTTTTCATGTGATTTCCTTTGTGAACGGGCGCACCGTGCAGCCCGCGCGGTGGATCATACACAAAAGGTAGTTATATCCCGTGCAATTTAATTCCGTGAAGTCGAATCCCGTGGTGTTTTCACCAGCTTTACAAGAGGATAGACAACATGCCACGCACCCAGAAAGACCGACAAAAGAACCCTGACCTGGTGGCCTTTGGCTTGGCCATCCGTCAACGGCGCAAGGCCTTGGGCTACTCTCAAGAGGGGTTTGGGGATGCGTGCGGGATAGATCGCAGCTACATGGGCGGGATTGAGCGCGGCGAGCACAATCTGGCGTTGGCCAACATCCTGAAAATTGTTCAGGCCCTGAAGATCACCCCGTCCGAGTTCTTCCGAGACCTTGACCCAGATCGAAAGTTTGACCTGATTAACGCAGACAGCGCCGCCAAAGATTCGGCCAAGTTGAGGAAGTTGGCTGGGGTTGAGCCAACGGCAGCGGACAGCAGGCCCCGAAAAACCCTCTAACAGTTCCGTCCTTCGGACGGGCGGCCTTCGCCGCCGTTCTTTTTTGATGCTTTTAGGGAGGGCTTCCCCTCCTGCCCAAAATAAGGAAAAGGGACAGGCGAAGCATGTCGCGGGTGAGGCCGAAGGCCGAGGGGTGCGAACCCCTCAAAAGATGCGATCTCCGTTTTCATTGAATTCGAATGACTCGATCTCAATGTTGGTCTTGACTGGTTCGGGTTTTGCTGGCGCTTCTTTCGGGGCTTCAATTTCTTTTTTGGCGGTAAATGGCCGTCTGGTTTTCACATTTTGAGCCTGAAGAATCTCATGGCTTAATTGCGCCTGCGCTTCAAATTGCTCGCCAACTGTTTTGCCCTTGCCTTTTAGAAACAGGTCGAAGTTCACGAATTCATTGCCGAATTCATCTTTCACGAACACGCCTGTTTTTAATAACTTATTCCAAGACTTTGAGACATTTGAAGTATCCATTCCCAGTTCATCGGCAATGGATTTTTGTTTGATACTTAACTGATTGCCATAGGCCATTTTGTTCAAAACAGCAAACAAAACCCGCATGTCATTCATAAAAAACTTGTGCGTCTTCAAAACAGCATCAAAGTTGGCACCAAAAAGCATGACAAATTCGACCTGACTTTTTATCCGTGTCTCACCGATAAAAATGGTCGCATCACCATTAATTGCATTGTTAGCCACGTTCTGAATGTCATTTTTGTTTGTAGAAACTTTGATGCAGCTGGTTTTTTTCTTCATACCCCCTCCTTTTTATGGTTGTATATAACCATATTTAGGGCATAGAAACCAATTTGTCAAGTTTTTAAAAATTGGCACGCGCACCAACTGAAATTGGCACGCGCACCAATTTTTTTTAGAGGCCTAAAAATAGAGGAAATCTAGTATTCACGCGGGTTTCCCGCGAATTTTTCAAAGAAAAATGAGGGGGGGGGCTATGTCTCTATTATTTTCTTTTGCTTCTTTTCTTTTAAATTTGCTCTTATGCTCCGAAACCATTGGAATTGAAGGTCTTGACATTTATTTATTAATCCAATAAATTAAATTCATGAAAGAAAACTCGGAAAAATACACAATCAACGGACTAGATGGTGATCTCACTTATGACGAAATGCGGGTTTTGTGGCTTTGGATGAGGGCGAATCTTGACTCGGTTCTTCCGAGAATTCGTCCTGAATGTCGGCATCTATTGCAGAAATCTGGTTTTGAATCCCTAAAGCCTGAATATTTTCAGAGCTAACTGGAAAGCCATTGCTTGGCGGGTCGGTTTCGACGGTAATCCATGGTTTTGAATTACGACCAATAATCACCTTGGGCTTTCCAATTATTTTGTATAAGCAGGCCATCCCATTGCTGGCGAGTTTGACTCCGAAATCATAACTTCCTAAGCAAGTATTTAAATCGCATTGTTTTGTCTTAGGATGGCAGGCATAGAAAAGTCCATCACTGTGGTGGAAAATGTGGGTAAAATCATAACATTCCACTCCATCTAATTTTTTGGTAAATTTGCCAGTTAATTCGTATGTGTTTGAAATATTTGTTTCGTATGCGGTGAAAAAAATATCTTTATTTGAATTGTTGAAATGGTACATTTTCATGTTCATTTTTTCATCACTTTTTAGCATTGAGTTCTCTTTTTCGTTGCTCCTGCATCTTCCATCGATGCAGGAATTTTGAATAACTTGGGTCTTCAACCTTCACCGCTTCGAGGTCAAAAGCATAACAGACACGGTTCAAGGTATCACGCAATTGGGCCAGTCCAATGCCATGGGTATAGGTCTGGAAATGAAGGTTTTGGACTTGAACCCCTTCATGTCCAGTGATTTGCATGGCGTGGGCGGGGTTTGCGTCTGCGGTGTGCAGTCGGGTGATCATGGTGCTGCGGGTGCTGTGAAACACTTTCAGCCTGTCGGTGATGCCCAGTTTGTCCAGCAAAATGGCAAACTGTCGGGCGGCGTTCTTTCCGTAGCCGTTATTGCCGTCAACAAGATGCGGAAACAACCGCTCGGCACCTACTCCCCTCACCTGCTACACATAGTCCCAAAAGCCCAGGTCAATCAGGGTTTGATGGATGGGCACCACGCGCCCCACTTTGCTGGTCTTGGTGTCGGTGATTTCCAAGGCGTGAACCCCGTCAATGATCCGAATATGGCCAATGGGTAGGCCTGCAATCTCGTTCAGTCGTGCGCCTGTGTAGAGGGCAATCAAGGGAACCCAATAATGGTCAGGCTTGGGCATGGCTCGAACATAGCCCGCGCAAAAGATGGCTTTCAGGTCATCATCGCTGAACGATTTCCAATGCTCTTGCTTTTTCTTCAACTTGCCTTTGGTGCTGATCAACAATCCAGCCACGGGGCTGGCTTGGTGCTGGCTGTGGCCGTTGCCGATGCACCAATTGAAAAAATCGTTCAGGTAGCCCAAACGCTTGTTGATGCGGCTGGCCCCTGCCCCTTTGTTCATTTCGTGGTTTTTCCACTGCACCAAGGTGGGCTTGTCGAACAAATTCACTTCCAAGTCACCCAATAGGCCCTTGAACTCGTCGAACAACAGGCCTTTTTCGTACAAGGTGCGCTTGGCGTTGTCGTGTTGCTTTTCGGCCAAATAGCCCTTGATGGCTTCGCTGAACACCATGGAACGGGCCACGGGTCGTTTCAGGGCTTCGGGCAGAACGTGGGCAGGCTTGCCCATGTTCATGGCTTCTTGGAGGCTTGGCAAAGTGCCATGCATCGCCTTATAGGCTTCCATGGCTTGCATCATGTTGGCAAAGTCCTCGGGGCCTTCTGCTTTCATGATGCCCTTGGACAAGTCCAATTCAAACTTGTTGGCGATGCCGTCCAGATTGGGAATTTTTGTGGGCTTGTTCATGGCGCGTTGTCGTTCAAAGGCTTCATTGAACTTTAGCGCAAGGATACGGGCAAGACTTGGGGACTTTGTGCCTAGGCTGTGGAGGGTCTCGCACAGTCTGCCTTCGGCGTTTTTGAAGTAAACGCGAAGGCAGTAAACACCATGACGGTTGATTTTGAGTCTTGGAACTTTGATCACTCGGGACACCTATTCGGGAACCCGTCGAGACCTTTTTAGGCCAAAAACACTTTCAAAATCAACAAGTTAAAAAACTTGGGGTGGCTGATGGGGCTCGAACCCACGACAACAGGAATCACAATCCTGGA
>CAYRBW010000090.1:0-8655 GCA_964422575.1 uncultured Limnohabitans sp. | reverse complement strand
CTGGCCAACGGCTTCACCTACGTGGAGTACTACCTCAGCCGGGGCATGGACATCAACGCCTTCGCGCCCAACCTGAGCTTCTTCTTCAGCAACGGCATGGACCCCGAGTACACCGTGCTCGGTCGTGTGGCACGCCGCATCTGGGCGGTGGCCATGAAAGAGAAATATGGCGCAAACGAGCGCAGCCAAAAACTCAAGTACCACATCCAGACCTCAGGGCGCTCGCTGCACGCGCAAGAAATCCAGTTCAACGACATCCGCACCACGCTGCAAGCATTGATTGCAATTTACGACAACTCCAACAGTCTGCACACCAACGCATTTGACGAAGCGATCACGACGCCCACCGAAGACTCTGTGCGTCGTGCCATGGCGATCCAGATGATCATCAACCGCGAATGGGGTTTGGCGAAAAACGAAAATCCGAACCAGGGCGCTTTCATCATTGACGAGCTGACCGAACTGGTCGAAGAAATGGTGCTGGCTGAGTTCGAAAAAATCGCAGAGCGCGGTGGCGTGTTGGGCGCAATGGAAACCGGCTACCAGCGCGGCAAGATCCAAGACGAGTCCATGCACTACGAGATGCTCAAGCACACCGGCGAGCTGCCCATCATCGGCGTCAACACCTTCCGCAACCCCAAGGGCAACGAAGTCATGGAAACGCTGGAACTGGCCCGCTCGACCGAGGAAGAAAAGCAGAGCCAGCTCCAGCGTCTGAACGACTTCCACGCGCTGCACGCCAAAGAATCCCCGGCCATGCTCAAACGCTTGCAGCAAGCCGTGATCGACAACGGGAATGTGTTCGAGGTGCTGATGGACGCGGTGCGTGTTTGCTCACTCGGCCAGATCACGAACGCGCTGTTTGAGGTGGGTGGTCAATACCGGCGCAACATGTGATCAAGACGCATGCACTAAAGCTGCCGACCTTCGCACCCGTAGGTCGGCAGCTTTAGCCCCGACAGATGGCAGACACCCATGAAAAAAGCCCCGCCTAGACGGGCTTTTTTCATGGGAAAACCTGGCCTCAGGTCCCAATCACGCCACCATCGTTCTTGGTAATGATCACCGTCGCCGAGCGCGGCATGGCACTGCCGCCTTCAGGCCAGTGACTAGAGCCACCACCGTTTTCACCAGGGTGCTGAATATTGATGAACAAGGTTTTGCTGTCAGGCGTAAAAGCCAAGCCCGTCACTTCACACTCCTTGGGGCCCACCAGGAAACGGCGAATTTCCTTGGTGACCGGATCCGCCGCCAGCATCTGGTTATTGCCTTGGTTTGCATAGTCTCCAGAGTTGCTATACTTACCATCTGTTTGGATCCACAAGCGTCCAAACTGGTCAAAACCCAAGCCATCGGGGCTGTTGAATGTGTTGTCCGCTGTCACATTGCTTGAGCCCGCCTTGAGGGTTCCCTGATTGGCATTCACACTGGGATTGCCCGCCAAAACAAAAATATCCCAATCAAAGGTCGTGGCTGCAGCATCGCCGCCAGTTTCGCGCCAGCGCACAATTTGTCCATAAATATTGCTGGTTCGCGGATTGGCGTCGTTGACCACCGTGCGACCAGCGTTGTTGGTCAACGTCACATAGACCTCACCTGAAGTCGGGTGCACGGTGACCCACTCTGGCCGGTCCATTTTGGTGGCACCAACAGCATCAGCGGCAAGTCGCGCATGGATGAGGACATCTGCTTGATTGGTAAAGGTGTAAGTGGCGTAGCCTGAAATCAATGGATTGCTGATGCTCAGTTCAACCCATTGGCCTGTGCCCATGAAATCGCCTGTGGTGGATCCATCGTTGAACTTGGCCACATACAGTTTGCCGCTGTCCAGCAAGTTGGCATTGGCACGCTGATTGCCTTCGATGTACGCATTGGTCGAGACAAATTTGTAGACATAGTCATCGGCCTGGTCATCGCCCATGTAGACCACCACACGCTTGTCTTTGGTGAAAGCATAGGCTGCGTTCTCGTGCTTGAAGCGGCCAAGAGCGGTGCGTTTTTTGGGCTTGGAAGTGGGATCAAATGGATCGATCTCCACAATCCAGCCAAAACGGTTCGATTCGTTGGGCTCAATCTTGTAGTCGAACCTGGTGTGTTGCACCTCCCACGCATAACCGGACGTATTTTTCGTGATCCCGTAGCGCTTCATGGCGACTGTGCGCCCATCCACAGTGGGGCTAACAGTGGTACCAAAATTGTTGTTGAAGTTTTCCTCGCAGGTCAAATAGGTGCCCCAAGGGGTGTAGCCGTTACCGCAGTTGTTGATCGTGCCCAAAACTTCGGTGCCGGTGGTATCGACACTGGTTTTCAACTTATCGTCACCAGCAGCAGGCCCCGTCAGCAACATGGGGGTCGCGGCAGTGATGCGACGGTTGTACACAGAATCCGTCACCAAGCTCCAGGTGCCTGTGGTTTTCTTGATGTGAATGACGGAACAACCCCATGAGTTGATGGCCTTGTTGACGCGCTCCAACGTGTTGGCGGGCGCTGGCGTGGGACCGAACAAGGTCAAATAGTCGGTGTAGGCTGGTGCCACCGTGGTGTTGTACTCATGGTTCATGACCAACAAGCCTTCACTGCTGGACGAACCGTTGATTGGGAAAAAATGGATCCCATCATGGTTATCGCCCACTTGGCGAGCTTGGTCTGCCGCAGACTCGCTGCCATTGCCCGACCAAGTCGAACCTGCACCGGTTGAAAACAAGGGCGTTCCCCATGGGACAAAGGCTGTGGCAGTATACCCCTCAGCGACCACGATGGTATCTGCAGACGATGCCGTGACCACCTTAAAACCGAGCAACGAAGCGACACGTTCGTTGTCGCTGCCACCGCAAGCAGCCAAAGGTCCAGCCAGGAACGTGGCAACGGCAGCACCACTGCCGAATTTGAGGAACCCACGACGATTCACTGCGCGGTTAACCACATTCTGAAAGTGTTCATTTTGGGTAAGGTTGGTGGGCAAGTCTTCACTGTCGATGGTGGTGATGTGCATTGAAAATTCTCCTGAAAGTGAGTCATACAAAGTAACCGTGGTATTTTTGAAATTCAACATGTCAAGAACATGAAACTGGATTGAAGGTTTTAAGACAACCGCGTCGATAGCTGTGAATTGAATTTGCACATCAGCCACAAGATATCTCTCATTTTTCGGTGAAGTTATACAGAACATAAGCAGTTACACACCTTGTGCACAATGAGGGGCATGAGAACACCCCTGCCCTTCATCGCCCCCGAGGTCTTTGACAACCCTGAAGCGGCCCTGGCCCGCGTGCAGGCCATTTATGCGCAAAGCGTGACGCACCTGCGCCAGGCCATGCAGCGCTTTGTGGCTGGCGACGCGATGCAAGACCGGGTGCGAGCTTGTTACCCTTATGTTCGACTCGAAACCGCCACCGACTGGACGCCACCGGACGACGCAGAAGGTGATTTGCTGAGTTTTGGTTTTGTGGCCAGTGCAGGCGTCTACGCCACCACCCTCACACGCCCGGATTTGTTTGCGCACTACCTGCGTGCGCAGTTTGAACTGCTGATCCTCAACCACGGCGTGCGCCTGGAGGTGGGCACCAGCAAGGAGCCGATGCCAGTCCATTTTTCGTTTGCGGAAAACGAGCACATGGAAGGCGAGGTGAGCGCCGCACGACGCGCCCGCATGCGCGACGTGTTTGACCTGCCTGACCTGACGGCAATGGATGACAGCATCGCCAACGGCACTTGGCACGGCGCGCAGGGGCAAGCGCAACCCTTATCGCTGTTCACCGGGGCGCGCACCGACTATTCGCTGCACCGACTGCGGCACTACAGCGGCACAAGTCCAACGCACTTTCAAAACTATGTGCTGTTCACCAACTACCAGTTCTACATCGACGAATTCATAGAGCTCGGGCACACCGAAATGGCCAAACCCGACAGCCCTTATGTGGCTTTTGTGGAGCCTGGCAATGTGATCACGCGGCGGGTGGGTTTGCCCGCCGAAGCGGATGATGCGCTTGACCAAACACCGCCACGCTTGCCTCAAATGCCTGCCTACCACCTGGTGCGTGAAGGCCACAGCGGTATCACCATGGTCAACATCGGCGTGGGCCCTGCCAATGCCAAGAACATCACCGACCACATTGCCGTGCTGCGCCCACATGCTTGGCTGATGGTGGGTCACTGCGCGGGGCTGCGTACCACGCAGCAACTGGGCGACTATGTGCTGGCGCATGCCTATGTGCGCGAAGACCATGTGCTCGACGAAGAGCTGCCGCTGTGGGTGCCGATTCCAGCATTGGCCGAGATCCAAGTCGCGCTCGAAAGCGCCGTCTCCGAAATCACGGGCTGTCATGGTGCAGAACTCAAGCGCCTGATGCGCACTGGCACTGTGGCCAGCACCGACAACCGCAACTGGGAGCTGTTGCCCGACAACACCCCGCAACGCCGCTTCAGTCAAAGCCGTGCCGTAGCGCTCGACATGGAAAGCGCCACGATTGCCACCAACGGGTTCCGCTTTCGGGTACCTTATGGCACTTTGCTGTGCGTGAGCGACAAACCGCTGCACGGCGAAATCAAACTGCCAGGCATGGCCAACCACTTCTACCGCGAACGGGTCAACCAGCACCTGAAAATCGGCATCCGTGCGCTCGAATTGTTGCGCGCTGCAGGCCCCGCGCAACTGCACAGCCGCAAACTGCGCAGCTTTGCCGAAGTGGCCTTTCAATAAGCCATGGCGCAAGTTTTACTCAACCCCCACGCGCAAGGCGGCCGGGCGCTTCGCCGCATCCCGGCACTGCGCGCGTGGTTGAGCCAACACGCACCTCAAGCACAGCTGGCGGCACCCGAGGCGTTGGAGGACAGCATCGCGCTGCTGCAGGGCTTGCCCATCGGCAGCCGCGTGGTGGTGGTCGGAGGTGACGGCACGCTGAACCGCTGGCTGCCGACCTTGCTGGCGCGACAGCTCACAGTGGGCCTGGTGCCCATGGGCAGCGGCAACGACAGCGCACGGGCTTGGGGGGTCTTTGGCATGAACTGGCCGCAAGCCCTGAGCCACGCGTTGCAAGGCCCGGCGCAAACCATCGACACAGGCTTGGTGCGCTGGACGGATCTGCAAGGCCAAACGCATGCAACGCCTTTTTTGTCGAGTCTGACCGCAGGCTTTGACTCGGCTGTGGGACTTCGCGCCCTGAACGGGCCGACGTGGCTGCGCGGCTTGCCCCGTTACCTGTGGGCCACGCTGCACGAATTGATCCACCTGCGCACCTGGGAGCTGACGCTGCACAGCGATGGCGCACTCAAACACCAAGGTCATTGCCTGTTCGCCTCCAGTCTGAACACACCCACTTTCGGCTCGGGCATGCCGGCTGTGCCACACGCAAACTTGAATGATGGGCAACTCGATGCGTTGTTGGCGGGCCCTTTCGGGCGCATCGGAGCCCTGCTCATGCTGCCTCGATTGGTCACCGGGCATCACCTGAGCCACCCGTACATCCACGCTTGGCCCTACCGGCAGCTGGACATCCATTGCGCACAAGGCATCCCCTTGGCAGCTGATGGAGAATACTTGGGTGAGGCCAGATGGGCATCCCTTGCCTGTCAGACGGCCAGCCTTCAGGTGGTCCGTCGGTGATGCTTGGTCCGCCCATTTTGACGTTCTGTGTCACAGTTCGCCCATCCACTTTGGAAACTGTTCGCTTATGAAAATGCTGTTTGTTGCTGATCCACTGGAATCGTTCAAGATTTACAAGGA
Source organism: uncultured Limnohabitans sp. (assembly GCA_964422575.1). GTDB lineage: Bacteria > Pseudomonadota > Gammaproteobacteria > Burkholderiales > Burkholderiaceae_C > Limnohabitans_A. Next base: position 2,933 of record CAYRBW010000090.1, on the reverse strand, counting down.
CACCACGTTCTCGATGATGCGAGAGGCGCAAAAACGCGGGCATCAAGTCGTGGCCTGCGAGATGACCGATGTGCGCTGGCAGCAAGGTGAAGCCGTTTCTGCTCAAGTGCGTGAGATTCATTTGACCGGCGAAAAAAGCATCTGGTTCACCGAAACCGGTTCTGGCCGCGTTGCCCTGAAAGACTTTGACGCAGTGGTCATGCGCAAAGACCCGCCTTTTGACAGCGAGTATTTCTACGCTACCCACCTGCTGAGCCAAGCCGAGCGGGAGGGTACCAAGGTGTTCAACAGCCCGACTGCATTGCGCAACCACCCCGAAAAACTGGCGATCTTGGAATTCCCCCAATTCATCGCCCCCACCCTGGTCACACGCAACGAAGCGGACATCCGCGAGTTTCATGCCACACACAGCACCATCATCTTGAAACCCTTGGACGGTATGGGCGGCATGGGCATCTTCAAGGTCGGAGCTGACGGCCTGAACCTGGGCGCGATCATCGAAACGCTCAACCAGGGTGGTGCACAAACCGTGATGGTGCAAAAGTTTTTACCCGGCATTGCACAAGGCGACAAACGCGTGCTGCTGATTGGCGGCAAGCCGGTGCCCTTTTGCCTGGCCCGCATTCCCCAAGGCGGTGAGGTGCGTGGCAACCTGGCGGCCGGTGGCAAAGGCGTGGCGCAACCCATCTCGGCGCGTGACCGCGAAATCGCCGAGACCCTGGGCCCCATCCTGTTTGCACGTGGCCTGATGCTGGTGGGCCTGGACATCATCGGTGACAGTCTGACTGAGATCAACGTGACCAGCCCGACCTGCTTTCAGGAAATCACCGACCAGATGGGCTGCGATGTGGCCGCACTGTTCATGGATGCGGTGGAAGCCGCACTCTGAAGAAACTCGGTTAAGGGTTCAGAACCCCGCCCTCAAAGGTGTACAAACGCCCCGGCTCAAAGGCCACCCAGGCTTCATCGGTGGTCAAAGGCGCGGTGACCACCACCGCCACACGGTCGGTCTCACGGGTGTGCTCTGCAAAATTCACACTCAAATCGTCGTCACTCAAGGTCGCTTGTGTGAACGGGTGCTTGCGCAGCACGTGATGCAAGTGTGTGCTGGCGTGGGCCCAAAGCGCTTGCCCATTCGACAACAAAAAATTGAAGGTGCCAAATTGGGCAATTTGAGGCACCAGCTCACGCAAGGTCAGTGACAGTTCTTGCACGCTGGGCACGCTGGCGTGTGACTTGGCCAGCTCTTGCATGAGCCAGCAAAACGCACGTTCGCTGTCGGTCTGACCCACGGGCTTGAAGCTGCCGTGCAAGCGGGGCGCATAGTCCACCAAATTGCCGTTGTGTGCAAACACCCAGTAACGACCCCAAAGCTCTCGCACGAATGGGTGGCAGTTTTCCAGTCTCAGCTCTCCCTGCGTAGCTTTGCGGATGTGGGCAATGACGTTCTGGCTTTTGATCGGGTAGCGGCGGATCAGCTCGGCAATCGGCGAGCTGCTGGCACTTTGGTGGTCCACAAAGTGGCGCACACCCTGCCCTTCAAAAAAAGCGATGCCCCAGCCGTCTTCGTGGTGGTCGGTGTACCCGCCGCGCTGGGCAAAGCCGCTGAAGCTGAAAGTCACATCGGTCGGGGTATTGGCATTCATGCCGAGCAGTTGACACATGGTTCAGTCCTTCGTGGTTGCGGCTACAGGTTCGGCCATTTTCCAGGCGGCCAACAAGGCCAACGCGGTCATGGTGGCCAAAAACACAAAGGTCTCATTGAAGGCCCGCAAATCGGCACGTCCTGGATGGCTGGCCGTCAAGGCGTACACCGCCAAGCGCCACTCCAGCACAATGGCGCAAATGCTCACACCTGCAGCGCCGCCCAGCATGCGCACAAAACCGATCACACTCGAAGCCTGTGGGATCAGGTCCTTGGGCAAACCGCGCAAAGCCCCCAGGTTCAGCGACGGCAAGATGAAACCCAGGCCAATGCGCCCGAGGATGACCAAAATCCAGAGCAAGGCCAAACCGTCCGCCGGGTGGACCAAGGGCATGAGCGCAAATGACAGCGCCAACAAGGCCAGGCCCCAACTCACCCAATGGGCGGCCGGCAGGCGGTGCGACAAACGCCCCACTGACGCGATGGTCACGGCCAGCAAGATGCCGGCCGGCAACAAGGCTGCACCAATGTAGGACGGCGACAGACCCAAACCCATCTGCATGTAAACCGGCAATAAATACGTGGAGCCAAACAAGGCGATGCCGTAGGTGAACGACACCAGCACGCCCATGGCGAAATGGTGATGGACAAACACCTGGAGGTTCATGAGCGGACCACGCCGCACCCGGGAGACTTGGCGCAGGGCCTGGCCTTTTCGACCCGAAGCAGCAGGGCGCACGCGTCGGCCAGGTCGCAGCAAATGCCGCTGCCAAGCCACAAACACCGTCATACCCACGCCCGCCAAAGCCAGCAAGGCCATGGCCACCGTGTGATCGTCACCGCGCAGCTGCACCAAGCCGTTGAGCAGCATCAAGGTAGAAGCACTGGCCAGCGCCAGCCCGATCCAATCCAGCCCTGGGCTCTCAGCATCGGCCGACACACCGCCCGGGGCCGAGGTGGGCACATAGCGGTGCGAGAGCCAAAGCGCCACCATGGCCAGCGGCACCACCATGAAAAAGATCGAGCGCCAACCGAAAACATCGACCAGCACACCGCCGATACTGGGGCCAATGGCCGGGGCCAGCACCACGCCCATGCCAAACAAGCCACTGGCGCGGCCCTGCTCTTCGGACGCAAAAGCACGCAAAATGATGATGGCCGGTATGGGCTGCACCACGCCTGCAGCCAAACCTTCGGCCACTCGTGCGGCCATGACCAGCGGAAAATCATCGGCAAAACCACCCACCACCCCGCCGCCCAGCAGCAACCACATGCACACCTCGTACAC
>CAYRBW010000089.1:0-8682 GCA_964422575.1 uncultured Limnohabitans sp. | reverse complement strand
CCCATGGTGGAATGCCGGGGCCTCGCACATGAATCAAGCCATCAAAACTCGTCAGCTTCAAGCCGCTGGACGAGCAGATCATCTTGCGCGTGGTCGACAAATTCTTGCTGCAACTGGAAACCCAGTTGGGCGAGAAAAAGGTTGAGGTCACCTTCACTGATGCGCTGCGCAAGTTCTTGGGCAAAAAGGGTTTCGATCCGCTCATGGGTGCTCGCCCGATGCAGCGCCTGATCCAGGACACGATCCGTAAGGCCCTGGCCGACGAGTTGCTGTTCGGTCGTCTGACCGACGGTGGCCGCCTGACGGTCAATATCGACGCCAAGGACGAAGTGCAACTGGACATCACGCCCAATCCGAAGAAGGAAAGCCGAGCTTCACGTTCTGAACCCACAGAACCGGAAGAAGCCACCGCGAGTTGATCTGAGGGCGGGTCAGGCCAATGCAGGGTCCTCAGGCCTTCATTGCAAGCTGGCAAAAAGAAGGAGGCCACAAAGGCCTCCTTCTTTCATGCACGGTGCATTTTGATGCAGCGTTCCGTGCAGCCCCTTGTGCGGGGCGTACTGGGTGCCACCCGCTCAGTTGACCATGACCAGTTTGCCTTTGACGCTGCGCGAGCCCATCAGGGTGTAGGCTGCCTTCAAATCAAACATAGGCATGGTTCGGTCAATCACGGGTTTGATTTTGCCTTTGCCGTACCACTGAGCCAGTTCGCCCATCATGGCGGCGTTGGCCTGCGGTTCGCGCTTGGCAAAGTCGCCCCAGAACACGCCGACCAGTGATGCGCCCTTGAGCAAAGGCAGGTTCAGGGGCAGGGCAGGAATGGGGCCGCCGGCAAAACCTACCACCAAGTAGCGACCGCGCCAGGCGATGGATCGGAAAGCGGGCTCTGCAAGATCGCCACCCACAGGGTCATAAATCACATCGGGGCCACGACCTTCGGTGAGTGTTTTCAGCGCATCGCGCAAATTTTCGCGGCTGTAATTGATGGTCGCGTCAGCGCCCAAGGTCGTGCACAAGGCACATTTCTCATCGGTGGACGCGGCTGCAATCACCTTGGCTCCCATGGCTTTGGAGATCTGAATCGCGGCGGTGCCCACACCGCCTGCTGCGCCCAGCACCAAGACGATCTCGCCCGCTTTCAGTGCTGCGCGGTCCACCAGTGCATGGTGGGAGGTGGCATAAGTCATGATGAAGGCTGCGCCATCGATGGCCGAAAAACCTGCGGGCAATGGCATGCACAGCTTGGCAGGGGCCAAGGTGTGGGTGCCAAAACCGCCGGAGCCCGACAAACAAGCCACAGTTTGGTCAATTTTGAGGTGCGTGACGCCCTCGCCAATCGCTTGCACGATGCCCGCGTATTCAGAGCCCGGTACAAAGGGCAGATCGGGCTTCATTTGGTATTTGTTTTGAACGATCAACAAGTCCGGGAAGTTCAGACTGGCTGCCTGGATTTGGATCAGGACCTGGCCTGGGCCAGGATTTGGCGTGGGCAGTTCTTTCCAAGTCAGCGCCTCTACCCCGACAGGGTTCTCGCAAAGCCAAGCGTGCATGCATTTTCTCCTGGTGTCATGTTCAAGATGGTGTGCTGCATCTTAGGCAAACAGGGGTGCTTGACCATGTCCCCCTAGCGACGAATTGCAAGCCGCCGGGTTGCACTGAGCTGCCGCCTACAATCGGGTCATTGACAGGGATACCGCATGAAAATTCTCATCTCCAACGACGATGGCTTTCGTGCCAAGGGCATTGTGGCCCTTTACGAGGCGCTCAAAGGCATAGCCGAAGTGGAAGTGGTGGCACCCGAGCACAACAACAGTGCCAAATCCAACGCACTGACATTGCACACCCCTTTGTATGTGAACCGCGCCGATAACGGCTTTCGCTACGTCAATGGCACGCCTGCGGATTGTGTTCACATTGCCTTGACCGGTTTGTTAGGTTACCGGCCGAATTTGGTGATTTCTGGCATCAACAACGGTGCCAACATGGGTGATGACACCCTTTATTCGGGCACTGTGGGCGCGGCCATGGAGGGCTATCTGTTTGGCATCCCGGCCTTGGCCGTGTCTCAAATCGACAAGGGCTGGGCGCATCTGGAGGCGGCTGCCACCAAAGTCAAGGAACTGGTACAACAAATGCAGGCGGGTGATTTGGTGGGCAGCACGCCGTGGCTGTTGAATGTGAACGTTCCCAACTTGCCGCTGGAACAGATCAAACCGCCCAAGCTGTGCCGTTTGGGGCGACGCCACGCCGCTGAACCGGTCATCACCCAGGTGGACCCCCGTGGGCAAACGATGTATTGGATTGGCAACGCCGGCCCCGCTATGGACGACAGCGAAGGCACGGATTTCCATGCGGCTGGCTTGGGCCATGTGGTGGTGACCCCACTGAAAGTAGATTTGACCGAACACACGCACCTAGAGCACTGGACCCAAACACTGGATCGCTTGGCCGTGAAGGGCAGGGCATGAGCCAGCGCCCTGGATTTCCGGTTAAGTTGTCGCAAACTGGGGCAACGGGCGCAGCGCGCAAAATCCCGGCCGCTGTGCCTGTGCGCTCCGCTGTTCAAGCCTCAAACAGTCCTCTTGCGCGCCTGAATTCGAGCCCCAAACCGGTTGTGCAGTCCTCTTCAGTCTTGGGTGCCGCTGCGCCGCGCGCAGCATTGCCCGTTTCGGGCTTGGGTCTGGATTCGGGGGCCGTGCGGGCGCGCATGGTGCACAAGTTGGCGGAGCAAGGTGTTCAAGACACACGCGTGCTCGATGCCATGGGCGTTGTCGAGCGCCACAGGTTTGTTGAAAGCGCGCTGGCAGGGCAAGCGTATGAAGACACCAGCTTGCCCATCGGCTTGGGGCAGACCATCTCCAAACCCAATGTGGTGGCGCGCATGATCGAGCTGCTGTGCCAAGATGCGCCGGGCAAATTGGGGCGAATTCTGGAAATAGGCACCGGCTGCGGCTACCAGGCGGCGGTGCTCAGCCATGTGGCCACCGAGGTCTACAGCATCGAGCGTTTGCGTGGCCTGCACGAAAAGGCCCGAAACAATTTGCGCCCCTTCAGACTGCACAATGTGCACCTGATCTTTGGTGATGGCATGTTGGGCTATCCGAAAGGTGCGCCGTATGCAGGCATCATCTCGGCAGCAGGCGGTGACGCCGTGCCAGATGCCTGGTTGGACCAGTTGGCCATTGGAGGGCGCCTGATCGCCCCGACCATTACCCCTGCAGGACACCAAGCGCTGGTCGTTGTTTTGAAAACAGTACAAGGTTTTGAGCGGCAGGTGCTCGAAGCGGTTCACTTTGTGCCTCTAAAATCAGGCGTTGCCTGAACACCTAAAACCCGATGACTTCATCCTTTTTTTCTCGTTCCCTGGTTTTGATGGCCATGGTCTTGCTTGCAGGCTGCACGTCTTCGTCGCGCACCCCCGCGCCTGTTGAGGACCGAAGCCCTACGGGGCGGTCATCTACAAGCACCAGCGCTCCCACTGCAGAAGTGGTGAAGCCTTTGCCTGGCAGTGAAAACGCGGGCAAGCCTGGTTTTTACACGGTGCAGCGTGGCGATACCCTGACCCGCATTGGTCTGGACAACGGCCAAGGCTGGCGCGATCTGGCCCGTTGGAACAACCTGAGCAACCCCGATTTGATTGAAGTGGGGCAAGTGCTTCGTGTGGCCCCTCCGGGCGGTGCCGTTGAAACAGCCGGCGTAGTCGTTCGCCCCATTGCACCCGCGAGCAACGCTTCGACCAATGCAACTCCAACCAAATCTGAGCCATCTCCTTTTGCCGCGTCAACGCCCTCAGGCGATGAAGGGTTGGCGTTCATTTGGCCTGCCAACGGTCCGCTGATTGCCGGATTTGACGAGATCAAAAACAAAGGTATCGACATTTCAGGCAAAGCTGGAGATCCCGTCATCGCGGCGGGAGATGGTCAAGTGGTGTATGCCGGTGCGGGGCTTCGGGGTTACGGCAACCTGATCATCCTCAAGCACAACAACACCTTTTTGACCGCCTATGCGCACAACCAGGCTTTGTTGGTCAAAGAGGACCAAAAAGTGCGCAAAGGTCAGAAGATCGCCGAGATGGGTAAGTCCGATTCGGACCGCGTCAAATTGCATTTTGAAGTGCGCCGCCAAGGCAAACCTGTTGACCCCACTAAATTCTTGCCCACCCACTGAGTGGCCTGAGGATGACCTGGCCCGTCCTGGTTTTTGACATCGAGACCTTGCCCGATATGGCTGGTTGGAGGCGTCTGAACCCGGCTTCGCCTGAGCTGAGCGATGCACAGGTTTACGCCCAGTGGCAAGCCGAGCGCGCCGAGCAAGGTAAAACCGATTTCATGCCATTGTATTTACAGCAGATTTTGGTGATCAGTTGCGTCTTTCGCAATGCTGAAGGGCTACGTGTCCATTCATTTGTAGACCGCGATGGCCAAAGCGAAGGACGGATCATCCAGACATTTTTCAACACCATTGAAAAGCACGAGCCCCAACTGGTCAGCTGGAATGGCAGTGGATTTGACTTACCGGTATTGCATTACCGAGGTATGCAGCATGGCGTGGTGGCTGACAAATATTGGGACATGGGTGAGGGTGGCAACGCCAGCGACCGAGAGTACAAATGGAACAACTACATCTCGCGCTACCACATGCGCCATCTGGACCTGATGGACTTGTTGGCCAAATACTCGCCCAAGAACAACGCCCCCATGGATGCGTTGGCCAAGTTGTGTGGTTTCCCGGGCAAGCTGGGCATGGACGGTTCACAGATTCATGCGCAGTTCCTTGGTGGCAAAACCGAAGACATTCGGCGCTATTGCGAAACCGATGTGATGAACACTTACCTGCTTTATTGCCGGTTTCAGAAGATGCGCGGGGGTCTGACCGAAGCGGAATACGAGCAGGAAATTGCTTTCGTCAAAGCGTCTCTAGCCACTTTGGTTGAGCACGAGCCGCATTGGCAGCAGTATTTGCAAGCTTGGAACTGAGTTTGAAGTCACAAAGCGCGACATGGGGTGTCTGGGTAAGCTCGACATCCTGAGACAATCGGGGCATGAGTGAACAAGACATTTCCCCTCCCCAATTTCCCGACGAATCCAATTTCCCTGACAACACAGGCTTGCCCGATGGCTGGCTGCGCGTGACCTCCCTGGACATGGAGGCCCAAGGCATCGCACGCAGGCCCGATGGCAAAGTGGTTTTCATCGAAGGCGCATTGCCTTTTGAGGTGGTTTCTGTACAAGTCGGACGCAAGAAAAGCAGCTTTGAACACGGCACCGTGACCGAGATCCATCAGGAATCATCACAACGTGTGCGGCCAGGTTGCCCTCATTTTGGCTTGCACACCGGTTCATGTGGTGGCTGCAAGATGCAGCACTTGGAGGTCTCTGCCCAAGTGGCGATCAAGCAACGTGTGTTGGAAGACAATTTGTGGCATCTGGGCAAGGTCAAGGCCGACACCGTGTTGCGCCCGATTGAGGGGCCGACTTGGGGCTACCGCTACCGTGCCCGTTTGTCGGTGCGTTATGTAATCAAAAAAGGCGAAGTGCTGATTGGATTTCATGAGCGCAAAAGCCGTTACATCGCTGACATGAAGGTTTGCCCTGTTTTGCCACCCCATGTGAGCCGCATGCTGTTGTCTCTGCGCGAACTGATTAGCCAGATGGATGCCCGTGAGACATTGCCTCAATTGGAACTGGCCTGCGGCGATGAAGTCACCGCCTTGGTGTTGCGCCATCTGGCGCCTTTGAGTGAAGGCGACAAAACCTTGCTGCGCGCGTTTGCCGCTGAACACCATGTGCAATGGTGGTTGCAACCCAAAGGGCCGGATACCGTGCATTTGCTTGACGAAGGGGGCGCGCAACTCAGTTACGGCCTACCAGACTTTGGCATCACCATGCCGTTCAGGCCCACCGATTTCACCCAGGTCAATCCGTTCATCAACCGAGTCTTGGTGGCACGTGCGCTGCGTTTGTTGCATGCACAAAAGAGCGAACGAGTGATCGACTGGTTTTGTGGTCTGGGTAATTTCACCTTGCCCATTGCCACACAAGCAGGCGAGGTCTTGGGTATCGAAGGTGCAGAGACATTGGTTGCACGGTCTCGCGACAACTACGCGCGCAACCAAGCGGATCGCGTGCCAGGGCAAGTGTTGGCACCCACGCAGTTCGTGGTCCGCAACCTGTTTGACATGACCCCCGAGATGCTGGTGGCCGATGGCACCGCAGACAAATGGCTGGTGGATCCCCCCCGTGAAGGCGCGTTTGCCCTGAGCAAAGCATTGGCCGACTTGAACGAAAACCCCGATTTGCGCCAAGGCTGGACACCACCACGCCGCATTGTCTACGTGAGCTGCAACCCGGCGACCTTGGCCCGCGACGCCGATATCCTGGTGCACCGAGCCGGTTACCGCTGTGTCAGTGCGGGCGTGATCAACATGTTTGCCCACACGGCGCACGTGGAAAGTATGGCGGTTTTTGAGTTGGTCTGAGCCGGTTGACCAAAGCGCAGGGCAGCGTCCTGCGCAAAAAACAAAGGTTCCCGAGGGAGCCTTTGTTTTGAGTTGGGCAAGAACCCGCGTCAGTCGCGTTCGCCACCCACGATGCCGAGCAAAGCCAGCAGACTCTGGAACACGTTAAAGATGTCCAGGTACAGCGCCAGCGTGGCGCTAATGTAGTTGGTTTCGCCGCCGTCGATGATCTGCTTGAGGTCATACAGCATGTAAGCGCTGAAGATACCAATCGCCATGACCGAGATCACCATCATGCCCACGGTCGAACCCACGAACACGTTGACAATGCCGCCAATCATGATGGCCAAGGCACCGACAAACAGCCATTTGGACATGCCGGACAGATCTCGCTTGATGGTGCTGGCCAAGCTCGCCATGACGAAGAAAACGCCAGCAGTACCTGCAAATGCGGTCATGATCAGATCAGAGCCGTTTTTGAAATCCAGCAACATTGCGATCATGCGAGAAAGCAATAGGCCAAATAAAAAAGTGAAGGCCAAAAGCAACGGCACGCCTGCAGCGGAGTGTTTGGTTTTTTCGATGGCGAACATGAAACCAAAGGCCCCGGCCATGAAAACCACCAGCCCCATGCCTCCCGAGAGTGAGCGGGTGATGCCGGTGCTCACGCCCAGCCAAGCGCCTAAGACGGTGGGCAGCAGGCTCAGGGCCAGTAGCCAATAGGTGTTCCGCAGTACGCGGTTACGTGCTGCCAGGTCTACTTGACCCCAGTCAGCGGTGTTGAGGGTGCGAAGGTCGCTCATGTTGGATCTCCTGTTCAAAGCCCACAAAAGAGGGCTGTGCCATTGTAGGGCGCTCGCCCTGCAAGGCCAATTTCCGGCGGTTGATGGGGTTATCGGGTGAATCAGTTTTGCGCTCAGGTGTGCAATGGCTGTTGCCGTCGCGTGTATCCTTGTATTTTTTAAACTGTGCTCTGAAAACCATGAAAACCCAATCCGTGCTCGAACTGTCCGATGTTCAAACCATTGCTGCTGCGGCACAAGCCGAAGCTGAGAAAAACAACTGGAACGTCAGCATTGCCATCGTTGATGCGGGCGGTCACCTGTTGCACTTCCAGCGACTGAACGGTGCGCCCCCCATTTCTTCACACATTGCCCCAGCCAAAGCCCACACGGCAGCGCTCGGTCAGCGTGAGAGCAAGGTTTACGAAGATGTGATCAACGGTGGTCGCTATTCATTCTTGTCGGCACCTGCCGTGGAAGGCATGCTTGAAGGTGGTGTGCCGATCATGAAGGATGGCGCTTGCTTGGGGGCCGTGGGTGTGAGCGGGGTCAAGTCCCATGAAGACGCTCAGATCGCCAAAGCCGGTATCGCAGCCATAGGCCTGTGATAGGTGTCCCAGCTGGGGGCACACCATGTGTGATTCCAAAAGCAAAAAAACCGCTGGTTTCAGCGGTTTTTTTGCTTTTGGGTATGCCCAATGGTCGGCAGACTATTTAGCGCTCATGACCCAAGCGGCCAATTTTTTGGCTTCGGCTTCATTGACCTGAGGGTTGGCTGGCATGGGCACTGCACCCCAAACGCCCGAACCGCCTTTGACGATTTTGGCGGCCAGTTTGTCGACAGCCGACTTGTCCGCTTTGTACTTGGCGGCAACGTCTTTGTAGCTGGGGCCCACCAGCTTTTTGTCAACGGCGTGGCAAGCCATGCAGTTTTTAGAGGTGGCCAATGCCAAGTCGGCAAAAGCTGGGGCTGCGGCTGCAGCAGTCATGGCCAGGGCAAGAACGAATTTTTTCATGTCGGTACCTTGTGGTTTAAAAAATCGGGCAGGGACGAGCCTAAAGAGCTCTTGACGCAGAGTGTATCTGGATACTGATTTTGGGGCGATTGACTTACAGGTGACTGAGTCTTTGTCTCCCGAGACCAGTGAAAGTTTGTGCTGGGCCATAATCCGAAGACATTTTTCATGTATTTCCGACAGGAGCCTTGAATGCCCGCTTACCGCTCAAAAACATCCACCGCCGGCCGTAACATGGCAGGAGCCCGCTCTTTGTGGCGCGCCACGGGCATGAAGGACGATGATTTCAGCAAGCCGATCATCGCCATCGCCAACTCGTTCACGCAGTTCGTGCCAGGTCATGTGCATTTGAAAGACTTGGGCCAGCTGGTGGCGCGTGAAATTGAAGCTGCAGGCGGCGTGGCCAAAGAGTTCAACACCATTGCTG
>CAYRBW010000088.1:0-8690 GCA_964422575.1 uncultured Limnohabitans sp. | reverse complement strand
GTCGAATGGTGCGGTCAAACATCATGAAATGGACTCGAAGTGGGGATGCAACAAAGGTCTTGTTCCAAGTCTAACCAGTCCGCCATAAAAAAACCTCCAGGGTGATGCACCATGGAGGTTTTTGCTGGGCTGCTGTTGGATCAGGTCAGGTAAGGGATCAGGAAAAGCGACACACTTGGGAAGAAGAGTAACAACAAAGTGCGCAAGGTGTCGCTGATCAGGAAGGGCATGATGCCTTTGTAGCTTTCACTCAGTGGCACGTCCTTGGCCATGCCATTGACCACATAGACATTCAGCCCCACAGGCGGTGCCAACATGCCAAAGCCCACGGTCATCAGCACCATGATGCCAAACCAAATGGCGGTGTATTCCGGTGTCATGCCGAAGTCGAGCTTCATGATGATGGGGAAGAAGATCGGAATGGTCAGCAGCAGCATGGACAGCTCGTCCATGACTGCGCCCAATACTACATATAGCAACAAGATACCCGTGACCACCATGAGCGGTGCCAGGTTCATGGCCACCACCATTTCTGCCAGTTGAGCCGGCACTTGCGTGCGGGCCAGCGAGGCATTCATGACATCGGCACCCATGAAGATCATGAAAATCATGGCACTGCTCAAGGCGGTGGCGTGGAAGCAGTGCAAAAACTTTTCCCAGTTCAGCTCACGCTTAAGCAGGGCCGCCACAAACGTCGACGCAGCACCTACCGCCGCCCCTTCGGTGGGCGTGAAAAAGCCGGCATAAATGCCGCCAAAGACGATGATGAAGATGGTGGCAATCGGCAAGATGCCTTTGAGCGATTCAAAGCTCAGTTTTTCACGGTCTTCCTGGTCGGGGGCTTGACCGGGAACCAGTCGAACGTAAATGGCAATGGCGATCATGTACCCGACCATGGCGATGAGACCTGGCATCATGGCGGCCGCAAACAGTTTGGCGATGTTTTGTTCGGTCAAGATGGCGTAGATCACCAAAGGCACCGAAGGTGGGATCAAGATGCCCAGTGTGCCGCCAGCAGCGAGTGTGCCGGTGGACAGGCGGCCTGAGTAGCCGTGGCGCTTCATCTCGGGCAAGGCCACGCCCGTGATGGTGGCGGCTGTGGCCACCGACGAACCGCAGATGGCACCGAAAGCGCCGCAGGCCAGCACGGCACCCATGGCCAAGCCGCCCTTGAAGCGACCCATGACCGCCGCTGCAAATTGGAACAATGCCTTGCTGATGCCGCCTTGCGTGGCGAAATTGCCCATCAAGATGAACAGTGGGATCACCGACAGGTCGTAGTTGGCCAAGCGGGCAAAGGCCAGGTTGTTCAGGAAATTCAGGAAAGGCGAGACGCCGGACTGCAAAACAAAACCCACAGCTCCTGCCAGGAACATGGCACCGGCGATCGGCACGCGCACGACCATCAGCAGCAGCATGATTCCGAAAATCAACAAAGCCAAAGTAATCGGGGTCATGACGTGGCCTTGTTGTTGTGCTCAGTTGAGGATATCGCTTGCATGGCTGCAATGAGTGCCGTGATGCCAAAAGGGATGCACATGCTGGTGAACACAATCCAGTCAGGAAAGCCCAGCAACATGGATGCGCCCATGGTCTCTTTGGCATTGATGGCCGCAGCGCCACAGCGCCAAGACAACAAGAAGAAGATCACGACCATGAACAGATCACCCAAGCGGTCGAGCTTGAAGTTGGTGGCCTCACTGCACTTGGAGGTGAAGAAGTCGACGATGATGTTTTCACGCTTGAACTGGCACAAAGGCATGAACAGGGCAATCGCAGCACCTGCGCCAACGCCGGTCAACTCAAAGTCCCCAATCAGGGCATAGTCGAAAAAGTTGCGCCCGATCAGGCTGTAACAGGTCATCAGCATCAGACCGGTCATGACCAGTCCTCCCAATATGCTGCAGAGTCGGGCCAACCGCTCCAAGGGATTTGAAAACATCATGGTGAGGTGCGCAGGGCGGAAAAGTAAAAAATCAGTTCGGGGTGTGACCACAATCCAAGCATCAAGCCAGGCCTTTTAAAAAAAGAGAGCAGGGTCCAGCCCTGCTCTCGTCTTTCACCGTGGCTGAATTACTTGGTGTACTGCTTGATCAAGTCGGTGGCCGACTGAAGCATGCCCTTGCCGTCCATGCCCTTGCCAGTCATCTCAGCAACCCAAGCGTCGTCAAGTGCATCCGTGGCTTTCTTCCATTTTTCCAATTCAGCTTTGGTGATGATGCTGATTTTCTGGTTAGCCGAAGCTTCAAACACTTTTTTGCCTGGGACATCGTGACCCGCTTGGGTCTTGCCCATGAAGGCCGACAGTTCGCGGCCCGAGTTTTTGTCGATGACGGCTTTCAAATCGGCAGGCAGCGAGTCGTACTTGGCCTTGTTCATGGGCACCACAAACACCGTGGTGTAGAGCGCGTTGTAGCTGCGGTCGGTTTCAGCGGTGAAGTTGGTCAACTCGTTGACCTTCAAGCCAGGCGCGACTTCGTAAGGGATCACAGCACCGTCGATCACGCCTTTGGACAAGGCTTCAGGCACTTGGGGCACAGGCATGGCCACAGGTGTGGCACCCATCATGGCCACCATTTTGTTGACTTGGCGTGTGGGGGCACGCACTTTCAGGCCTTTGAGGTCGGCCATGGTTTGAACCGCTTTGGTCTTGGTGTAAATGTTGCCTGGGCCGTGCACGTGGATGGCCAGCATCTTCACATCTTTGAAGTCGTCCTGAGCGAACTTCTGGGCGTAGTCCCAAGCGGCGCGGCTGGTGGCTTCGGCGTTGGTCATCATGAAGGGCAACTCGAACACTTCGAGTTTGGCCAACTTGGGGGTGTAGGCCTGTAGTGTCCAGGCCACGTCGACCACACCATCACGAGCCTGTTCATAAAGTTGCACGGGCGTGCCGCCCAACTGCATGGACGGGAAGATGTCGCACTTCAAACGGTCTTTGGAGTCGCGTGCAATGTTTTTGCACCATTCGCCCAGCATGGTGGTGTGCTGAATGGTTTGTGGGCCCAGAAAGTGGTGCACCTTGAGGGTGATGGTCTGGGCATGAACGCCAAAGCCTGCGGCCAAAAGACCAGCGGCGAGGGCGCTTCGTTTGAAAAATGATGTCATCAGTGTGTCTCCTTCATGTTGGGAATCAAAGATATTAAACCAAGCGAACAGTCGGTTAATTGGACAAAAATGCATTATGTTGCAAGTTTAAGGAGTTATTCTCAGGGTTATTACCATGTTTTATGTATTTTGTGCACTTTTGTTCATTATTTGATGTGCACTTCGACTGGCCCCAAGCCGGTCACCTGACCGATCAGAACATCTCCCGCCACGACGGCAGCGACACCTTCGGGTGTGCCCGTGTAAATGAGATCGCCCGCTTGCAGTTCCCAGGCCGCAGACAGGTGCTCGATGGTTTCGGCCACATTCCAGATCAGTTTGGCCACGTTGCTGCGTTGGCGCTCAGCGCCGTTGACCCGCAGGCTGATCTCTGCGTTGTTCACATCACCGGCTTGGGCCGTGGGCGTGATGGGGCCGATCGGTGCTGAGTGGTCAAAGGCTTTGCCAATGCACCATGGGCGGCCTTGTTTTTTCATCTCGTTTTGCAGATCCCGCCGTGTCATGTCCAGGCCCACGGCGTAACCGAAGATGTGTTGGGTGGCATCGGCGGCCAAGATGTTGCGTCCACCCTTGCCAATGGCCACCACCAGTTCGATCTCGTGGTGCAGGTTCTGGGTCAGACTGGGGTAGGGCATTGACCCGGTTTGGCCTGCATCGACCACGACCAAGCTGTCGGCCGGTTTCAGGAAAAAGAAGGGGGGCTCACGTCCGGTGAAGCCCATTTCTTTGGCATGCTCTTCGTAATTGCGGCCCACACAATAAATGCGGTGCACCGGGAAGCGTTCGGGTTGGCCCAAGACCGGTACAGAGACTGTGGGCGATGGGGGAAATACAAAACTCATGAAGCACTTTCGAAAGTGGAAGAAGTGTGAAGGGTGCTGAAAATGTTGCTAAGCACGCTTACTATAGGAGTCTGTGTCTGGACAACGACTGGTAATAACCCTGCATATTGATGGAGCAAAGCGGACATGACTTTCAAGTTTGATCTGAACGCTGCCCCGGGGCATTTGGTCAGGCGGGCGCACCAAATTTCTGTGGCCATCTTCAATGCGCACTTGGCGGCAGCTGATGTCACGCCGGTGCAATTTGCAATTTTGAACGCGCTACAGGACAGCCCCGGCATTGACCAGATCACGTTGGCCAAACGGGTCGCCTTCGATCCAGCGACGTCAGGTTCGGTGATTGGTCGTTTGGAAAACAAGGGCTGGGTGGCTCGCCGCGCGGATGAAATTGACCGACGCCGCAAGCTGTTGGTGCTTACACCTGCCGGTCGGGATGCGCTGTTGAGCATGCGAGCCGATGTGGCGAAGGTTCAGGCCGACATCCTGTCCCCGTTGACGCCGCTAGAGCAAGCACAGTTCATGCAACTGCTCAGACAGTTCGTGGCTGGGCACGAGGCACCTTGAGCTCTTGGGCGCGTTTTGGCCCCAGCGCTCACTCAGATTTCGATGTCAGCTCAAAGTGCTCCACATGGGGCGGTGACGCAAAGAACGGGCCGACGATGGCGCGCCATTCTGTGAAAAGTGGTGACTCACGGAAACCGACTGTGTGGTCTTCCAGCGTGTCCCAAAAGATTTGCAAGACATAGCGTTCCGGGTTTTCAATGCCACGGTTGACTTTGCCGCCCTGAAAGCCTTTGGCTCTGCAGGCCACGGTCTTCAGTCCCCGTTCTATGGCTTGTTCAAAAGCAGCTTGCTGGCCGGGGTGGATGCGGATGTCGGCGAGTTCGAGGATCATGATCGGGTTCTGGTCAAAGTGAATTGACCCTCCACCTTAACGCAATTGTGTGAAGGCGTGTGCTGCGATGGCCAGACCCGTGCTGGCTTTCAAGGCTCAGGTTTGGTGCAGGGGCGAGGCGACGGGCCGCGAGGCATGCCAGACCATGAGGGCAAACAACACCGACACGAGCGCCAAGGCGGCTGTGCTAGTCATCCAGAAAGTGTCCACACTGGGGCGCATGGGCCAGGCTGCCCGATTGAGGCCTTGGTAAGCCAGACGATAACCGCCGTACAAACCCACACCCCACAACAAGGTGGTGTAGACAATCAGCGGTAACAGGGTGATCCGGTAGCACCGCAGCAAATAGGCGCAAACCGCTTGCACCGCATCGGCCAGGTGGTAAAGCGCCACCCAGGCCAGCCACAGCGTGGCCGCTTGCACCACCTGCGGGTCTGTGCTGAAGGCTCGGGCCACTGTTTCGCGCCCCGTGAACAAAAGCGTGGCACCCAGCAAGGCAGCACCGATGGCCAAGCCGATGCCCATGGCCGCAGCACGACGTGCTTTGTGGGCTTGCCCTGCACCGAGCCAATAGCCTGTGCGTGCGCTGCTGGCGATGCCCAAAGCCAGTGGGACCATGTAAAGCACAGCGGCTAGACTGGCTGCAATTTGGTGGCTGGCAAGGGCCACAGCGCCCAACCGCGCAATGAACAAGGCCATCAAGGTGAAGGACGTGACCTCCACCATGATCGACAAACCTGCCGGCACGCCCAAGGCCAAGAAGCGCCTGATCACGGGCCAGTCCGGTTTTTCGGGGCGTTGCCACAAGCGATAGGTCTGGTAGATGTCTTGTGTGCGCAAAAGCCACAAGCCCGCCAGCAGCATGAGTGTGTTGACTGCCAAGGTGGCCCAAGCGCAGCCCACCACACCCATGCCCGCCAAACCGGCACCACCAAAAGTCAAAGCAAAAGACAAAGGCACTTTGACCAGCAAGGCACCGGCTTGCAACCAGGTCACCAAACGTGGGTGCCCCAGACTTTGGTTGAGGGTGCTGTACATGCGAAATAACAGTGAAGGCACCAAGGCCAGCGCCAGGATGCGCAAATAGGCCCGCACATCGGGCCAGAGGTCTGGGGGCACTTCAGTGGCAGACAGCCAAAGATCTGGAAACCACAGACCGCTGATGCCGATCACGGCAGCGCTTGCTGCAATGTAGAGCGCTTGTCTGACCGAGCGCCCAACTTCTGCTTGGCGACCCGCACCGTGCAGCTCCGCCCAAACGGGCAGTAAAGCTTGCAGCAACCCGTTCAAGGCCACATAGATACTGATGTAGATGGAGGAGGCCAACGACAAAACCGCCAGCGCTTGCGGACTGTAGCGGCCAGCGATCAGCGTGTCTGCAATGCCAAAGGACATCACGGCCAATTGCCCCACCAAGACAGTCCCAGCATGGCGAGCGATGGTGCGCAGCTCTGACATGGCTCAGTTCTTAGACTTGTCTGAAGACGCGCTCAGGGATGCCGCCGGGCGGTAAACGATCAGAGTTTCGGATTTGTCGGTCGGACGCTTGACGGCTGCTTCTTCAACCCAACCGAGCGATTGGATTTTGGCCGACAGCAAAGGCGCGTTGACCTTGTCGGTGATGAGCCATGGGCAATCCGTTTGTGGTGTTTGCATGGGCTTCAGCTGAGCTTGCGCGTGGTACATGAACGCCGAGCCTTGCGCCTTGCTGATGCCTGCATATTGGAGGCAAGCAGTTGGGCCGGTGACCCGCGTGACTTTTTCGACCAAGGGGGCGTAGCTTCGTGCGTAATTGAGCAAAGGCAGCCACAAGGTGGTCAACAGCAACCAGCAAAGAACGGCACCACCTGCGGGCAGCACCAGGCTTTTCCAGATGGCCGCGCGGTGGTAGCCCGTGCGCCATTTCACCAGTGCGCCCCAAGCGATGGTAGCAATCAGTGCCAATGCAAAGGCGCTGATTGAAAATTCGGGCACAAATTCGGGGGCCAAGCGTGCAACATTTCGGGCCGGTGCTGCTGGCGTGCCTGTTTGCATGGCCAACCAGACGGTCCAGATCGCCAGGGCGCAAATGCTGAAAAACACAAGGGTGAACCAGTCGATCAAGGCGCTGAGGCTACGTTTGAGTGTGGGCAGTGCAAAGGCCGCCAGTGTGGCAATGGCTGGCAACGATGTCAGCAGTGCACGGTCCGACAGACCGGTGAACCAAGTGGCTCCCACCGTCACGAGGGCAAACCACAGCGGCAACCCCAGGTGAGGGTAACGCCAGCCTTGTGACAATTGCCCGCGCCAGCGCCATAGCGACCACAGTGCCAAAGGCCAAGCAGGCCATGTGAACCAGGCGATTAGCTTGGACAAAACATGCAAGTCGACCATCCTGTGAGGCACGACGCGCCAGCGCCACAAATCCAGCGCCCCGGCCGTGGTGATGCACAGAAGGCAGACCAGGACCAAGAGTCCCAGGTCGAGCATGCTCAAACGGCGTTGGGTGGGGGCAGGCTGTGCTGCGGCACAGATGATCGAGCCACCAATGCCCAGCCACAAAGCCAAGGTGGGTGCGCCCGAGAGGGTCAGGCCCAACATGCCGATGCTGATGGTCACCACACTTTGTAGGCGGTGACGTGTCAGCGTCGATAAGCCGAAAAACAACAAAGCGGCGAAGCACAACTGGCTGAGTGCCGGAGTGGTTTCGTGTGACAGCTGGGCTAAACCCAGACAGGCCAGCAGCGCCAGCAATCCGCCATCTGCCATGGCGCGGGCGTAGTCGACCGGTTTGGCTTCGCCACCAAATGCAAACGCCACGGGCTGAGCTGTAGGGTGGCGGGTCAGGGCATAGACCGCGTACCAAGTAGCGGCCAGCGTTGTGACCAGCATGGCCACGAAAGGCAAGCGTGCAAACGTGTCTTCGAAACCTGCTGGGGCCAGCCGTATAAAAGCGGCCCCCAGCCAATAGGGCAGTAAAGCCAGGTTGTTGTCGGGGCTGCCCAGCAGCGTGGGTTTGAGCCAGCTGACCATGTCATCCATGCCCGGTTTGGTCAGTTGCAACATGTAGCCGAAGGCCTCGATGTCTTGCGCTTTCCAAAGGGTTCGCCCCCAAAAACCTGGCAACACATAAGCGGCGCACAGCAGCAGCAGAGCCATGCGTGGCAGTCTTCGCACGGCACTTTGCGCAACGATGGCGGGGGTCGGGTGGTTCACGGGTTCACTAGATCTTGGTTCGGGGTGGCTGGGGGCAGACACCAGAGGTGTTGCACCATGCAAAAAGGGCAGGCCGGTTGCCCGGGCTGCCCTTTTGGGGTCACCAATTCGCGAATTACTTGGCGATGGTTGTGGTTTTGCCGAAACGGTTGCGGAATTTTTCCACACGGCCACCCATGTTGTCGACTGACTTTTGTGTGCCGGTGTAGAAGGGGTGCGACTCGCTGGTCGTGTCCAACTTATACAGAGGCAACTCGCGGCCGTCTTCCATGGTGATCATTTCTTTGGTGTTAGCGCATGAACGGGTCACGAACTTGAACCCATTGGACATGTCTTGGAAGCAAATTTCACGGTAGTTGGGGTGAATGCCGTCTTTCATGGAGAAATCCTTTTATTTTCGCTACGGTAGCCACACTTCAGCCTATCTGAGTGCACTTTCCGCAAAAGCTATCGATTATAGAGCATCAACCTCCGCGTCGCATCATGTCGAAGAACTCAGAGTTGTTCTTGGTCGCTTTCATGCTCTTTAAGACCATCTCCATTGCTTCAATTTCGTCCATGTTGTACATGAATTGACGCAAGATACGGGTTTTTTGCAGCACCTCGGGCTGCAGCAGCAACTCTTCGCGGCGCGTGCCGCTGCGGTTCAAGTT
>CAYRBW010000087.1:367-8703 GCA_964422575.1 uncultured Limnohabitans sp. | reverse complement strand
CGGGCTGGCGGTCGGCGCGCAGGTCTTCGTCGCGGAAGCACTTGGTGATCTGGTAATAGCGGTCAAAGCCCGCCACCATCAAGAGCTGCTTGAACAGCTGGGGCGATTGCGGCAGCGCAAAAAAGTGGCCGTCGTGCACGCGGCTGGGCACGAGGTAGTCGCGCGCGCCTTCGGGCGTGCTCTTGGTCAGCATCGGGGTTTCGATGTCGACAAAACCGTTTTCATCCAAATACTTGCGCACTTCCATCGAAACTTTGTAGCGCAGCATCAGGTTGTTTTGCATGTACGGGCGACGCAAGTCCAGCACGCGGTGCGTGAGGCGGGTCGTCTCGGACAGGTTTTCTTCGTCGATCTGGAACGGTGGGGTGACAGAGGCGTTGAGCACAATCAGTTCATGGCACAGCACTTCGATCTTGCCGCTTTTCAGGTTGTCGTTGGTGGTGCCATCAGGGCGGGCACGCACCACACCTTTGATCTGCACGCAAAACTCGTTGCGCACGTCTTCGGCCACTTTGAACATGTCAGGACGATCGGGGTCGCACACCACTTGCACGTAGCCTTCGCGGTCACGCAAGTCGATGAAAATCACACCACCGTGGTCACGGCGACGGTTGACCCAGCCACACAGGCTCACGGTTTCGCCGGTCAGGCCTTCGGTCACCAGACCGCAATAGTGGGAACGCATGGACATGTTGTTTGCTTTCTAAATTCGGGGAGGGAGGGGAATCGGCCAGCTGGCTCTTACCCCATTCACAAGGACTGTTGAGAGGTAGCGGAAATGGCTGCCGAAGATTGATCTGGACCGCCTGGCACCACCACGCCCATGGAGATGATGTATTTCAGGGCATCGTCGACACTCATGTCGAGTTCGATGACATCGGCTTTGGGCATCATCAAAAAGAAGCCCGAGGTCGGGTTAGGTGTGGTGGGCACATAAACGCTCACCATGGACTGATCCAGGTGTTTGGCCACTTCACCGCCAGGTGTGCCCGTCAAGAACGCGATGGTCCATGAGCCTTGGCGTGGGTACTGCACCAGCAAAGCTTTCGAAAATGCGTTGCCGCTGCCAGAAAACAGCGTATCGGCCACCTGTTTGACGCTGGTGTAGATGGTGCGAACCACTGGGATGCGGTTCATCAGGGCATCCCATTGACGCAACCACCATTGGCCAAACATATTGGCTACAAACACGCCTGTGGCAAAGATCACCAGGGCGACCAGCATCACACCAAGGCCCGGCACACCGCGCAAGGCTTCTGCCGCCATATGCATGCCAGGGATCAGCGTGTCAGCAGCCAACAAAACGGCCAAGAAAATACCGTCGAGCAGCCCCACCAACCAGGTCAGCACCCAAACGGTGATGCCCATGGGCAGCCACACCAGGAGACCGGTGATGAAATACTGTTTGAAGCTGCGTTGTTTCATGGGGCGGGTAATCCGTGGATTCAGGGCTTAAATGCTCAATGGCAGGCGCAAGAAGCCGCACAAGCCCCAGCGCTGGCCGTAGCAGCGGGCGATGATGTGTCGCCCCCCGTTGCGGGTGCTGGCGTGGCAACAGCATCTGACGCTGTGCCGGAGGCCGCGGGGACGGTGGCTGCACCGTTACCCTTGAAGTCGGTGGCATACCAGCCTGTGCCCTTGAGCTGGAAGCCCGGAGCTGTGAGCTGTTTGCTGAATTTGGGGGCACCACAGACAGGGCAGTCGATCAAGGGGGCGTCGGCCATTTTTTGCAGTACATCCTTAGCATGGCCGCAGGCGTCGCACTTATAGGCGTAAATGGGCATGAAGAGGGCTCTTTTCAGGTTGGAAACACAAAGCCTTTAATTATAGGCGGGGGCGTGGCTTCAAACCCCCGCGTCAGCAAGTCTCAGGACAAACCCGCCAAGCTGTGGTGGTTGCCATGCTGGTTGCGAATGACCTGACGGCCCAGAGAACCCATCAGCATGCCGCTCAAACTGGCCAACACACCTGCCAATTGGGCCGGAAACTCCTCACCGGCTGGCGTGAACATGAACAGCAGCCAGGTCAGCAAGCCCAACACAATCGCAAACAAAGCGCCCTGGGTAGTGGCTTTCTTCCAGTAAAGCCCGAAAGCCAGAGGGACAAAGGCACCCACCAAAGTGACTTGGTAGGCCCCGGAAACCATTTCGTAAATGGAGGTGCCCTGCATGGCAATCGCATAGGCCAGCACGAATGTGCTGAACACCAACACCGTCACGCGCATGGCCTTGAGTTCCTGTTTGTCACTTTGGTACGGAAAAAACTGCCGCCAGATGTTCTCGGTGAAAGTCACGCTGGGGGCCAGCAAGGTGGCAGAGGCACAAGACTTGATGGCTGAGAGCAAAGCCCCGAAAAACAAGACTTGCATGATGAACGGCATCTGGGTCATGACCAAAGTCGGCAGAACTTTTTGAGGATCGTCGGCAATCAACTTGGCCGCCTGCTCGGGCATGATGATCAGGGCGCTGACCACCAGAAACATAGGCACGAAGGCAAACAGAATGTAAAAAATGCCGCCAATCACAGGCCCCCGAGTGGCGGCGTATTCGCTATTGGCTGACATGACGCGTTGAAACACGTCTTGCTGGGGAATGGAGCCCAGCATGATGGTGATGGCCGAGGCAAAAAAGAAAATAATGTCTTTGAAGTTCGGCTCGGGCCAGAACTTGAACATGTCCTGGCTCACAGCCAACGCCAGCACTTTGTCAGCCCCACCGGCCTGATGGCCTGCAAACATCGCCAAAGTGGCAAGACCCACCACCAGGATGATCATTTGAATGAAGTCGGTAATGGCCACCGACCACATGCCGCCAAACAAGGTGTAGGCCAAAATGGAGACCACGCCAATCACCATACCCACGGACAAACTCACCACGCCGCCTGACAAGACGTTGAACACCAGCCCCAAGGCCGTGAC
Organism: uncultured Limnohabitans sp.; assembly: GCA_964422575.1. GTDB lineage: Bacteria > Pseudomonadota > Gammaproteobacteria > Burkholderiales > Burkholderiaceae_C > Limnohabitans_A. Next base: position 5,786 of record CAYRBW010000087.1, on the reverse strand, counting down.
CTGTGCCGAGACCCATCCCAGATAACTGACCATGATGATGATGGAGCAAAGCACCTCGACGCTGCGGCCAAAGCGTTCGCGAAAGTAGTCGCTGATGGTCAGCAAGGTCATGCGGTAAAGACGCGCTGCGAAGAACAACCCCACCAAAATCAGGCAACTGCCCGCGCCAAAGGGGTCTTCGACCACACCATTGAGGCCACTGTTGACAAATTTGGCCGGAATGCCCAGCACCGTTTCAGAGCCAAACCAGGTGGCAAACGTGGTGGTCACGATCATGACCAATGGCAAATGCCTACCGGCAATGGCGAAATCGGCGGTATTTTTTACGCGTTTGGCAGCGACCAGCCCAATCGCGATGGTCACCAGCAGATAGGCGATCACGAGAGTCAGCAACACAGCAATGTCTCCTGTTTGTTTTAAAAAAGCGAAAGATCAGTACATCTGCAAGTGCGACCAAACCTGCAAGGCAAGCAAACTCAGGATGAACCCCATTCCGAGGTACAGCAGAATTTGCAGCAAGCTGTTGGTGCGCCTTTGCTCCGCCAGCAATTGCTCCAGCTGGCGAGCATCTTTTTGACGTGGTTTTTGCAAGTATTCGTGCAAGAGTCGCGGCAACTGCGGCAACAACTTGGCGTAATGCGGCGCCTGGTCTTTCAGTTGCTCCAACAGCTTTTTAGGGCCAATCTGGTCCAGCATCCACTTCTCAAGGAAGGGTTTGGCTGTGCTCCACAAGTCCAGTTCAGGGTCAAGCTGCCGGCCCAGGCCTTCGATGTTGAGCAGGGTTTTTTGCAACAACACCAGTTGCGGCTGGATCTCGACATGAAAGCGTCGCGAAGTCTGGAACAAGCGCATCAGCACCATGCCGAGCGATATTTCTTTCAACGGCCGGTCAAAGTAAGGCTCGCACACAGCGCGAATGGCCGACTCCAGCTCGTCGACCCGGGTGTCGGCAGGCACCCAGCCCGACTCAATGTGCAGCTCGGCCACGCGTTTGTAATCGCGGCGGAAAAATGCAGTGAAATTTTGCGCAAGATACTCTTTGTCATACTCGGTGAGCGTGCCCACGATGCCGAAATCAAGCGAAATACAGCGGCCAAAGGTGTCGGGGGCCAGGCTGACTTGGATGTTGCCCGGGTGCATATCAGCATGGAAAAAACCATCCCGGAACACTTGGGTGAAAAACAGCGTCACGCCGTCACGCGCCAATTTCGGAATGTCCACCCCAGCTTCGCGCAGGCGATCAACCTGGCTGATCGGCACCCCGTGCATGCGTTCCATCACGATCACCTCGGGCTGGCAAAAGTCCCAAATCATTTCGGGGATCAACACCAGCTCCAGCCCCTGCATGTTGCGACGCAACTGGGCCGCATTCGACGCTTCACGCACCAGATCCAACTCGTCGTTCAGGTATTTGTCGAACTCAGCCACCACTTCACGCGGCTTCAGACGTTTGCCGTCCGCGCTCAGGCTCTCCACCCAACCGGCCATCATGCGCATGAGGCTCAGGTCTTTTTGAATCACGGGCAGCATGCCAGGGCGCAAGACCTTCACGGCCACTTCGCGCAAATCGCCCGATTTGCCTCGCAAGGTGGCAAAGTGGACCTGCGCAATCGAGGCGCTGGCCACAGGTTGGTGTTCAAAACTTTCAAAAATGTCATCCACCGGCTTGCGAAATGCCCGCTCGATGGTGGCCACGGCAATGTCCGATGCAAACGGCGGCACACGGTCTTGCAGCTTGGCCAACTCTTCGGCAATGTCAAGCGGCAGCAGGTCGCGCCGGGTAGACAGCACCTGCCCAAACTTCACAAAAATCGGACCCAAACGCTCCAGCGCTTCGCGAAGGCGTTCGGCCCGGGGGGCACGCAGATCGCGCCCAAACGACAAGATGCGGGCCAACAAACGAACCCAGGGTTTTTGAAAGCTGGACAGCACCAACTCGTCCAGTCCATAGCGCAGGACAATGAAGACGATGAATGCACCACGGCCAAGGCGGCTCATGCAGTGCTACCGGATGAACGCGCCACGCCCATGCCTGGGCGCGAAGCCACGAAGCCGCGCAAAGCTTCCATGGCTTTGCGGGCTGCCTGGGCCAGCGTGTGCGCTGGCGCATCACCGATCAAACGGGCCAAATCTTCTTCAGCGTCCCAACGGACATGGTCTATCAACCAGTTGATCTCGGCAGCCAATTGCACATCACCCTCGATGCGCACCTTGGGCTTTCCCCCACGCGCCAAAGCCGAGGCCAAGGATACGGGCGACTCTTCAGTCACCGACAAACGCAGGTCAAAGCCATTAAAACGCCCGCGCTCCAGCAAGCCTGCTGGGGTCGGTGTGAGTTGAAGTTGGATGCGATCCCAAACCAACTCGATGCGTTGGCCTTTTTGCCGGGCCAAGCGGGCCATGGCCTCAGGTTCACTCATCAACACATGGTTAAGGAAGAGGACAAGCCGGTTGACCGACTCGTCGACCACCCAAGCAGGGGGCTGAAAAGTCGTGGCCATTTGATTGAACATGTCGGGAAGTGCCTGAGCGGCCCAAGAAAAAGGGGACTGTGTTGCCATAGTCCCCGATTATTCCCGAAAGCGGAGCCCCATTTGGGGACAAGCTTTATTGAAGCGCTTGCACACCTGCGACCAACCAGCCGCCGCCTTGCTTGGATTTGGTCATGTTCCAGACTTCGCGGAAGGAGCTGGGGCCTGAAGACGCATCTTCACGGATCATGCCGTTGAATTCGACACTGGCCAAATAGGCATCGGCTTGCTCTTCAATACCCAGCAGCTGGGCTTCGAGCATGACCACTTCGGTCTTATTGGGCTGACCCGGAAATTGCGCTTCGCGCTCGGCCAACTGGCTGCGAATTTCGGACACCATGGTGTCCGTCATCATGGAACGCAAAGTGCTAATGTCTGAACGGTCCCACGCATCTTGCAAAGTCACAAAATTGCGCTTGGCCGCCGTGACGAAGCTGTCGACATCAAAGCCTGCCGGAATGCCCCAAGTTTGGTTGCCCCCTAAGGCCGCACCGATCATGGATCCACTGGAGGACTCGACGGCCGAGCTGTCAAAACGCGTGTTTTGCGATTCCCATGGGCGGGCTGAAGCGTCGTTGCCCACTTTTTCAGGGTTGTACTGTTTGTACGATGCAGCTTGTTCGGCTGAAGCGCCGGCCCCCTGATAAGCCAACCCACCGGACTGACCCATGGACTGACGTCGGCGCATGAACATGCCAATGACCACCATCACGACGACGCCGATCAGCAAGAACATCAAGATGTTGCCAAAGGCAGCCCCCAGGCCCAAAGAGTTCGCCAACCAAGCCAAGCCCAAACCGGCGGCCAAACCACCCAACATGGCCCCCCAAGGCTTCTTGGGCGCAGCAGCGGCGGGCGTGGCTGTGGGTTTGGCCGCATTGCTCGGCGCAGCGTTTTGGGCTGGTGCTGCTGGGGTTTGCGGCGCAGCATCGCGTTTGGTGACCTGATTCGATTGCTGACCCATCGACTTACCGCCCCCCATGCGGCGAGCAGCTTCAGCGTTCAGGCTTCCAAGGGCCAACACGCCCGCGAGCATCAGTGACATCAACTTGTTCATGGTGTTTTCAACTCCGGTCGAAAAAAATCAGCTGAGCATCAACATTTGATACCCATGTGCAAGGCTACCACTCCTGCCGACAAATTGTGAAAGTCCACATGGCCAAATCCAGCATTTTTCATAAGGGTTTTCAGCTCTTCCTGGCCAGGATGCATGCGAATGGATTCGGCCAGATATCGGTAGCTGTCGGCATCCCCCGCGACGAGCTTGCCCATGTGCGGCAGGATGTTGAAGCTGTACCAGTCGTAGACTCTCTCCAGAGGCTTGGCCACTTTGGAGAACTCCAGCACCAACAATTTTCCACCGGGCTTGAGCACGCGGCACATCTCTTTGAGCGCCACATCCTTGTGGGTCATGTTGCGCAAACCAAACGCCACGCTGACCACATTGAAGTGCTTGTCGGGGAAAGGTAGCTTCTCGGCATCGCAGACCAAGGTGGGCAGCGCCAAACCATGGTCTACCAAGCGGTCACGTCCAGTGGAAAGCATGGCTTCGTTGATGTCGGTGTGCACCACACGGCCGGTGGTCCCCACTTTTTTGGCAAACGCCATTGACAGGTCGCCCGTGCCGCCCGCGATGTCCAGCACTTGATCGCCCTCTTTGAGGTTGACCACCTGAACGGTGTAGGCCTTCCACACGCGGTGCAGGCCCATGGACATCAGGTCGTTCATGACGTCGTATTTGGACGCCACCGAGTCGAACACACCGCGGACGTGTTGGGCCTTTTCTTTTTCGTCGACGGTTTTGAAACCGAAATGTGTGGTGCTCATGGCAAACCTTTTCACCGGATGTTCAATGGTTGTGACCGCAGCTGCTGCCCGCTTTATCCAACATGGGCTCATCACGGCTCACGCCGGCCGCTTGAAGTCGGTCTTCGTACTGCTTCCACAGCGTGTCTTGCTGGTCACCCAAAAAATACAGGTATTCCCAGGTGAACAGCCCCGACTCGTGCCCGTCTGAAAACGTCGGTTTAACCGCGTAGTTGCCCACCGGTTCGATCTCAGCAATGGTCACATCGCGTTTACCCGTTTGCAGCACTTCCTGGCCGGGGCCATGACCCTGCACTTCGGCCGAAGGCGAGTACACGCGCATCAGCTCAAAAGGAATACGGAACTGCGCCCCGTCAGAAAACCCGATTTCCAGCACCTTGGTATGGCCATGCACGGTCAACGACTCAGGCGTGGGCGTTTCTTTTTTCAATCCGGCCATGTGGTTCTTTCAGGGGTTAGACCAGCACGCGTTCAATGCCACCGGCATTGGCGGCGCTGACGTATTCGGGCATCCAGTTCTCGCCCAGGATGTGCTTGGCCATCTCAACCACGATGTAGTCGGCTTCGAGCAGGCCGTTTTGCAGGTCGTCTTGATAGCGGTTCAAGCCCATCAAGCAGCTCGGACAAGAGGTGAGGATTTTGATGTTCTCCTCTGCTTTGACCGCACCCGATTGACGCAAAGCAACCTCGCCTTTGCGAATTTCTTCTTCTTTGCGAAAGCGAATCTGTGTCGAGATATCAGGACGTGACGAGGCCAAACCACCGCTTTCGCCACAGCAGCGACTGCTCTCCATCACACCATCGCCCAACAAGGCTGTGACAGTTTTCATAGGCGCTTGCAATTTCATCGGACTGTGGCAAGGGTCGTGGTACAGGTACGCGCCTTGGGATTCGAGTTTGATGCCTTTTTCGAGCAGATATTCGTGGATGTCCACGATGCGGCAACCCGGGAAAATCTTGTCGAACTCGTAACCCTGCAGCTGGTCGTAGCAGGTGCCGCAGCTGACTACCACCGTCTTGATGTCGAGGTAGTTGAGGGTGTTGGCCACGCGGTGGAACAA
>CAYRBW010000087.1:0-357 GCA_964422575.1 uncultured Limnohabitans sp. | reverse complement strand
GGTTGTCGGTGATGATCTTCTCAGCCTTGTCGAACTGGCCCGAGCCCTTTTGTGGGTAACCGCAGCACAGGTAGCCCGGTGGCAACACGGTCTGCACACCCGCATGCCACAGCATGGCTTGGGTAGCGAGTCCAACTTGGCTGAACAAGCGCTCCGAGCCACAGCCAGGGAAGTAGAACACCGCCTCGGTCTCAGCACTCGTGGTTTTGGGGTCACGGATGATGGGCACATAGTCTTTGTCTTCGATGTCGAGCAAAGCACGAGCACCTTTCTTGGGTAAGCCCCCAGGCATCTTCTTGTTGATGAAGTGAATCACCTGCTCTTTAATGGGCGGTTGGCCCACTGTCGCTGGAGGAG
>CAYRBW010000086.1:0-8761 GCA_964422575.1 uncultured Limnohabitans sp. | reverse complement strand
GTCAAAAAGGCCTGGACAAAATCATGTCCAATACAGCCCATGGACATTTCTTCTCCCATTGAAAACCGCTTGGTTGACCTCGAAATCAAGGCGGGCTTCACCGAAGACCTGCTCGACCAGCTCAATGCGCAGGTGTACCGTCAGCAGCAGCAAATCGATGCGCTGATTGCCGAGTTGCGCCAAATGCGAGACCGCTTGCCCGAATCGGGTGGGGGGGGCGAGGTACGCAACTTGCGCGACGAAATTCCGCCGCATTACTGAAAACGGTTGTGACGACCATGCACAGCATTCAGGATATCCGCGACCATTTGCGCGCACTGGGGGCGAACGAGCGCCATGAGCAGCGCGTGCTGCGCCTGTGGACGCAAGCCAAACCGCAGGACAGCGGGAGCAGGCCATTGGAAAGCTTCATGCCCACCGCCGTTCGAGAGGCATTGCCTGCGCTCAGCGCTACGCTGGCGAGCTTGGCCACGCTGCGTGAACAACACCCGGGTCAAGACGGTTCAGCCCGTTTGCTGCTGGGGCTGCAAGACGGCCAGACGGTCGAAAGCGTGCTGCTACCGCGAGACGGCCTGTGCGTTTCATCCCAAGTGGGCTGTGCCGTGGGCTGTGTGTTTTGCATGACCGGGCGTGAGGGGCTGATCCGTCAGATGGGCAGTGCCGAGATCGTGTCCCAAGTGGTGTTGGCCCGTACACTCAGACCGGTCAAAAAAGTGGTGTTCATGGGTATGGGTGAGCCCTCGCATAACCTCGATCAAGTCATGGAATCCATCGATCTGTTGGGCACTGTGGGCAACATCGGGCACAAGAATTTGGTGTTTTCTACTGTGGGTGATGCGCGGGTGTTTGAACGTTTGCCGCAAGGCCAGGTCAAACCGGCGTTGGCGTTGTCGTTGCACACCACACGGGCCGACTTGCGTGCACAGTTGCTGCCTCGAGCTCCACGCTTTGACCCACAAGATCTGGTCGAGGCGGGTGAGGTCTATGCCTGTGCCACGGGTTACCCGATCCAGTACCAGTGGACGCTGATCGAGGGCGTGAACGACAGTGACGAAGAAATCGAGGGCATCGTGCGATTGCTGAAGGGCAAATACGCACTGATGAACATGATTCCCTACAACGCCGTGCCTGACTTGCCTTATGCAAGACCGAGTTGGGAGCGTGCTGCTGAGATGGCCCGTACGCTGCACCAGCGAGGTGTGCTGACCAAACTGCGCCAATCAGCTGGGCAGGATGTGAATGGGGGCTGTGGGCAGCTGAGGGCGCGCGATGTACAGCGCGTGAAGCCTGTCACGCTGTTCCCACGAATCAACGTCCCGGCAACTTGACCAATCCGCTGGAAAGTGCGGTTCCCAGCAAAATCACCACCCCACACAGCAGCATCCAAGCGGTGACGCTTTCGCCCAAAAACAGCATGCCATAGGCGATGGCAAACACCGGCACCAGAAAGGTGACGGTGAGGGCGCGTGCAGGTCCTGAGTTTTCGATCAACTTGAAATAAAGGATGTAGGCCACCCCGGTGCACAGCACCCCGACCACGATCAATGACCACCAGGCCGAGGCACTGGGCCAGTGTTCAGGACGGAACCACAGTGCGGGCAATGCCAAGGCCAAGGTGGCTCCGATCTGGCTGCCGGTTGCTGTGACCAGTGGTGGCAGACTGGGGACGTGTTTTTTGGTGAAGCTTGCGGCCAAGGCATAGCAAGTGGTGGCAACTAGGCAGGCCAGAACCGCCCAGGCCGGAGCAATGCCTGAGGCGTTGGGTTTGAAGCTGGCTTGGCCCCCGGCCAGCAGGATCACGCCACCAAAACCAATGGCTAAACCCGCTGTTCGCGACAGGCTGGGCTTGTCACCCAACCAGACCCAAGCCACCACCGCGCCAAACAGCGGCACTGTGGCGTTCAGGATGGACGAAAAACCCGTGGTGATGTGCATCACCGCAAAGGAATACAAGGCAAACGGCACGCCGCTGTTGAGCACGCCCACAAACAACACGGGCTTCCAGTGTCGGCGCAATGCGCCCCAGTGGCCTTTGGCCAACATCAGGGGCAACAAAAACAGCGAGGCAATGGCCACCCGAATGGCTGCAGTGGGCAAAGCGCCCAGTTCCACAGCTGCCAGGCGCATGAACAGAAACGAGGAGCCCCAGATGGCGGCCAGCAGTAAAAAGTCGGCCAGCCAGCCTTTGGCGTGAGAAGAAGTCATTGGAGGGGGGTGTCAGACAGCCGGGTGGCCTTCGAGTTTGAGCAGGGCCTGTTTGCGCCACAGCCCACCGGCGTAGCCGGTGAGTTGGCCACCCGCACCCAAGATGCGATGGCAGGGCACGATGATACTCAGCGGATTTCGCCCCACGGCAGCGCCCACGGCGCGTACGGCTTTGGGATTGTCCAATCGTCGGGCCAGATCGCCGTAGCTTTGGCTGGCACCCAAAGGGATGGACAGCAATGCTTGCCAGATCGATTGTTGGAAAGGGGTTCCGACGGACAGGTCCAGGGGCAAGTCAAACCGCTGAAGTTCGCCAGCAAAGTAAGCGTGCAGTTGTGACGCCGCACATTGCAGAAAGGGGTGTTGGGGACTTGTATGCCATTGCTGTTTGTCAGCATCTGTTGGGCCATGTTTTTGATCGTCAAACCAGGCCCCACACAATCCTTGATCGCTGGCTGCGAGGGTGATCGTTCCCAATGGGCTTTTGATGCGTCGTGTTTTTATCAATTTCATGGCGTACTCGGCGTTGGCGGAATACCTCATCGTACAGTTAAACCCGTTTCTAACCGATTGGCATGAGCTTCCCGTGCGTGTTTTCAAGTCATTTGGAGATACCTTGCCGCCTACAATGGGAGATCACTTCAAAGCCTAGGTCTCGCCGCCTTTCTGATTGGTTTATCCCATGCAAGTCATTTCTTCGATTTTCAAAGCCTACGACATTCGCGGCGTGGTGCCGTCCACCCTCAACGAGCAAGTGGCCGAGGGGCTGGGGCGTGCTTTCGGCACCCAAGCCATGGCCGAAGGACAGACCACGGTCGCCGTGGGGCGTGATGGGCGTCTGAGCGGTCCAGGTTTGTCGGTAGCACTGATTCGTGGTTTGGTCGCTGCAGGTGTGCAGGTGATCGACATCGGTCTGGCGACCACACCGATGCTGTACTTTGCTGCGAACACTGTTTGTCAAAGCGGCATTCAACTAACTGGCAGTCACAACCCCAAGGATTACAACGGTTTCAAGATGGTGCTGGCAGGTCGCGCCATTTACGGCGACGAGATACAGGCTTTGCGCCAAATGATGGAGACCGAAACCTGGAAGCTACGTGGCGGCGGCAGTGTCAACTCGCTGGATGTGTTGGCAGACTACACACAGCGTATCGTCGGTGACATCCGTCTGGCGCGCCCCATGAAGATTGTGGTGGATTCTGGCAATGGCATTGCCGGTGCCTCGGCCCCTGCCATTTTCCGTGCCCTGGGCTGCGAGGTGCTTGAGTTGTTCAGCGAGGTCGATGGTAACTTTCCCAACCACCACCCCGACCCGAGCAAACCCGAAAACCTGCAAGACCTGATACAGGCCCTGAAAACCAGCGGGGCCGAGCTGGGATTGGCCTTTGATGGCGATGGTGACCGCCTGGGCATCGTCACCAAAGACGGCAACAACATTTACCCCGACCGCCAGATGCAGCTGTTCGCACAAGATGTGCTCAGTCGTGTGCCAGGCGGCACCATTTTGTTTGACGTCAAGTGCTCTCAGCGCTTGGCTCCAGCCATTGAGGCAGCGGGTGGCAAGCCTTTGATGTACAAAACCGGGCACTCGCTCATCAAGGCCCAAATGAAGGCCATTGAGGCAGTGGGTGGCCAAGCGCCTTTGGGCGGTGAGATGAGTGGCCACATCTTCTTCAAGGAGCGCTGGTATGGTTTTGACGACGGTACTTACGCTGGCTGCCGCTTGCTCGAAATCGTGAGCAAGTCCCCCGATGCCAATGCCGTACTCAATGCCTTGCCCACCAGCTTCAGCACACCTGAGCTGAATGTGGCCTGCGCCGAAGGCGAACCGCACAGCGTGACCCAAACCTTGCAGGCCAAAGCTGCCAGCGCTTTCAGCGCCCCCGCCCAAGTGTCCGACATTGATGGCCTGCGCGTGGACTGGCCCGATGGCTTTGGTCTGATCCGCGCATCGAACACCACGCCGGTGTTGGTGCTGCGCTTTGAAGGCCAGACGGAAGCTGCGCTGCACCGCATCGAGACCGACATGCTGGCGCTGCTGCGCTCGGTCAAACCCGATTCGCATGTGGGCGCTTCGGCGCATTGAGCTGGTCAGCCTAGGAAAAAAGTTCCATGAACAAGCCCGATTCTGTGTTGAGCCAAGACCCTGAGGTCATCGTCTTCAACCTCAAGCAGCGCTACACAGGCGTGTCAGCCACTATCAATGCGCTCGTGCCCTTGCAGGCCAAGCATTGGCGTTTGGGGTTTTGTGGCACACGCATGTCCAACGGCATTGATGGCATGACGCTGGGGCAGGCCATAGCGCTGTCGCGCCAACCACCCGCAGGCCGTGCTTTTCGCATTTGGCACGTGCGACGTGATCCGGAAATGATGGCCGCCATTTTTGCGCGGGATGTGTTGCGTCTGCCCATCAAGCTGGTGTTCACCTCGGCTGCCCAACATCTGCATGGCTGGTTTCCACGGTGGCTGATCTCCAAAATGGACGCAGTCATCTCCACCACCCCTTTGGCGGCCAGCTTTGTGCCCAACACCACCGCTGTGGTCCCGCATGGCATTGATTTGTCGCGCTTTAGCCCGCCGTCTGACAAACTGAAAGCCTGGGCTGATTCAGGCTTGCCAGGTCAATACGGCATCGGTGTGTTTGGCCGTGTGCGACCCGATAAGGGCAGCGATGTGTTTGTGCAAGCCATGATCCAAGTCTTGCCGCAACTGCCGGGTGCCACGGCGGTCATTGTTGGATTGGCACAGCCCCAGCATCAGTCCTATCAGCAAGATCTGCAGCGTCAGATTGATGACGCTGGCTTGCACGATCGCATCGTTTTTCTGGGGGAGGTACCTGCTGGCGAGGTGCACCTGTGGTACCAACGCTGCCTGTTGTGTGTGGCTTGCCCACGCTACGAGCCGTTTGGCCTCACACCTTTTGAGGCCGCCGCGACTGGGTCCGCATTGGTGTGTTCGCGAACGGGTGCCTTTGATCAATTGGCCATACCCGGAGAAACAGGAGAAATGGTGGATACTGGCGATGTCGACGGCCTGCGCCGTGCTGTGATGGCCGTCTTGGCTGATCCGGTGCATGCCGCCCGCATGGGAGAGGCTGCGCGTGCGCGTGTGACGGAGCATTTTTCTCTGGCCCGTGAGGCAGAGGGTATCGGCCGTGTTTATCGCGGACTCTTTGAAAAGGCCAGTGCTGGATGACTCAGGCCTCCCGCACGTTGACGTGGGTCGAGCGGTTGGCGTTGACTGCCTACGATCTTTTGTTAAGGGCTTTGCAGCCCGTACTTCGCCGAAAGCTCAGTCGTCGTGCCCAGAAAGAGCCCGAATACGCGCTGAATGTGGCGCAACGCTTTGGTTTGTATGTCGATGACGCTCCGCCAAGTGGCTTTGTCTGGTTACATGCCGTTTCCCTGGGTGAAACCCGCGCGGCAGCCCTGCTTTTGCCTGCTTTGCGAGCCACATATCCTGGGATGCGACTTTTGTTGACGCACAGCACAGCAACAGGTTGGGTGCAGGGGCGATCTTTGCTGCAGCCCGGAGATGTGCAGGCTTGGTTGCCTTGGGACACAGCGCAGGCAACGCATCGGTTCTTGATGCATTTCAAACCCCAGGTTGGGCTGCTCATGGAAACCGAGGTTTGGCCACGTCTGGTTTTGGCTTGCCAGCGCGCTGGTGTGCCTTTGTGTTTGCTCAATGCGCGCATGAGTGAAAAATCCTCACAACAAGCCTCGCGCTGGGCAGTACTTTCTGGTCCTGCTTATCGGGGCTTGAGCTTGGTGCTTGCACAATCAGAAGCAGATGCGCAGCGATTGAAAAAATTGGGTTGCCAGGACGTTCGGGTGGTTGGCAACCTCAAATTCGATGTGGATGTCTCGGACCAAGCACAAATCCTGTCCAAGCGCTGGCAAAGCGCTTTGTCCGTTCGACCAGTCGTCATGCTGGCCAGTACGCGAGAGGGTGAGGAATCTATTTGGTTGCAAGCATTGCAATCAGATCCCGAACGCTTGGCTCGACTCACCGCGTTCAATGTTTTGTGGCTTGTTGTACCTCGTCATCCTCAGCGTTTTGATGAGGTGTATGACTTGATTGAACAAGCCGGATTGCGTTGTGTTCGCCGAAGTGTGTGGGCAGAGGGTGTACCGGATGACCAGACCCTGGCATCGACCGATGTGGTTTTGGGCGACAGCTTGGGTGAAATGCAGGCCTATTACCTCGTGAGTCGCATGGCGCTGCTGGGCGGCAGCTTTGCACCCTTGGGGGGGCAGAATCTCATCGAGGCGGCTGCTTGCGGATGTCCCATGGTCATGGGGTCGCATACTTTCAATTTTTCTGAGGCTGCTGCTTTGGCGAAGAAAGAAGGCGCTGCATTGCAAGTACAAGATATGCATGCCGCATTGGACCATGTGGCCTTGGTATTGGCCGATCCCCAATGGCTTGATCAAGCGCAAATGGCTGCAGTTCAGTTGCTTCAAAACGGGCGTGGGTCCGTGGCTCGGCACATTCAGGCATTGCGTTCGTCACAACACTTCAATATGACCGGGACTGTTGCATGACCCCTATGGATTTTTCACAAGTCACCGTGGTGGTGGTAACTTACAACAGTGCGCATTGCTTGCCAATGCTGTCACCTTTGTTGTCCATTTGCCCTCATGTTGTCATATCTGACAACGGCAGCGATGACGACACGGCACACAAGGCGCAGTTGCTTTGGCCGCATGCCCATGTTCTGTCGCATGGACGAAACCTCGGGTTCGGTGCAGCCAACAACCGCGCACTTGAGCATGTCGACACACCTTTTTCCTTGTTGCTCAATCCCGATTGTGAGATGACCGCACAAGCACTGAGTGATTTACTGAGTGCTGCAGAAGATGTTTCTGATGCTGCCCTTGTCGCCCCGCAGCTCATGGCTGCTGAAGGTAAGGCAGAGGTCAATTATCGATGGCCCTCTTCGTATTGGGTCAGCCGTGGCGCAGCTGCAGAAGGGCCTTTGTGTGTTGGCTTTGTCTGTGGTGCCGTCATGCTCTTGCGCATGAGCCGCATGGCTACCACAGGCTTTTTTGATGAGCGTTTCTTTTTGTACTATGAAGACGACGATTTGTGTCTGCGACTTTTTCAGGCGAAACTGCCCATGGTTTTGTGCCCTCAGGTGAAGGTGCTTCACCGCTCAAGAGGCTCCGTGAGAGGTCGTTCTCCCTGGCGAAGTGAGTATCTGCGTGGATATCACCATGCACAATCGAAGCTTATTTTTTTGAACAAACATGAGTCCTTGAGGGCGGCTAAACGCCTGCAAAGACAACTGATCTGGATGACCACCTTGGCGCTGCCATTGCGGGTCATCCTGTTTTCTCCCAAGTTGGTGGCCCGTATGTGGGGGCGCTGGCGTGGGCTTTTGGAATGGAATGCATCATGAAGCCTTTAGATCGACCTACCCTGTGCATTGGCATTTTGACGATGAATGAGGAGCGTCGTATTGCCAAATGCATTCAAAGCGCCAAGTTTGCAGACCAGATTGTGGTCGTGGACAGTGGCAGTACAGACCGCACACTTGAGATTGCCTTGGAAATGGGTGCTGAAACTCATCGCTATGATGATTGGCAAGGCTTTGCTGTTCAACGGACACGCTTGCTGCAACACGTCAAAGCAGACTATGTTTTCTTTTTGGATGCAGATGAAGTCATTGGTGACGTGCTGGCTGAAGAAATTCGTGCCGCAGTGGCCAGCCAACGCGATGCCATTTGGGAAGTTTTATGGAACCAAGTGGCTTACGGCCGCCCGCTTACGCTGATGAAATCAACGGCAGGGGTTCAGCGATTATTCAAAACGGCCTCAATTGAAAGATTTGATGGTGTTGTTCATGAGGGAGCCGTGATGCGCAACGGTTCACGCTCCGTAATCAAATTTCGCGAGCGCTTATTGCACTATTCCCGTGAAACCGTGCATGGCAGTTTGCTCAAACTGGCCCAATACGTACAGCATGGAGCAGCGAAAAGAGCGCAAGTCGGTAAAACTGGCGGCGTGCTCCGCGGCTTTGCGTCGGCGTTTGCCATTTTCCTCAAGCTCTACGTTTTCCGCAGAGGGTTTCTTTGTGGTGCAGAAGGATTCTTGTTCTGCTTCTTCATCGCACTCGAGTGTTTTTTCCGCTACGCCGCTCTGAAATATGACTCTAAGCAACCGAGTGTTGCATTGTCAAAGCGGTGATGACTTTCTGGTTGATATGAAGATATTGCTTGTTCATCAAGGGCTTAGTGTGCCTGTGCACTCATATGGTGGTACCGAACGTGTCATATGGGATTTGGCAAAAGGACTGGTTGCGCTTGGTCATGAAGTCTCATTTTTGGTGCCGGAAGGCTCGGTATGTGATTTCGCCAAAGTCATCAGCATCAATCCTCAGAAGGGGATCTTGGATCAAATTCCACGCAATGCGTTTGATCTCGTTCACTTTCAGTTTTGTGTTGAGGGTGAACCAGACTTCCCCTATTTGGTGACCGAGCATGGGAACACTAAGTCGTCACCCCTGAAAAACCCCTGCAACCCGCATGAATTCTGGCTTTCAGGGTCATTC
>CAYRBW010000085.1:0-8790 GCA_964422575.1 uncultured Limnohabitans sp. | reverse complement strand
TTTAAAACGCGCCAATCATGTTTTTGCCCAGCGGGTGGTTGACGGCGGTTTTGCCGCCCACAGACGAGTCGACTTGCGACAGCAGCGTGGTGGGCACCTGCACAAAGGGCACACCGCGCATGTAACTGGCGGCGGCAAAGCCGGTCATATCGCCGATCACACCACCGCCCAAAGCAAACAACACGGTCTTGCGGTCACAGCCTTTGGACAGCAGCGCGTCGAAAATCAGGTTCAGGGTTTGCCAGTCTTTGTGGGCCTCACCATCGGGCAAGACCACGATATGGACCTGCTTGTAATGCGGGGCGATGGCCGAACGCAAGGCCGCTTCATAAAGCGGTGCGATGGTGGCGTTGGTCACGATCATCACGGCCTGGGCCTTAGGCAAGCCAGCCCAAGTCTCAGCGCGACGGATCAGGTCCTGGCCAATGTGGATGTCGTAGCTGCGGTCATCCAGCGAGATGGTGACCTTTTGAGTGAAAGATGTGGAGGACTCGGACATAGCCCCAGAGTGTAGGGGCTTTGGCCCGTATTTCAGGGATCGACGGCAGAGCCAACCCCCGTTGATGCGGGCGCTTGAGCTGGGGAATTGGCTGGCAAATGACCTGCCAGCTCCAGTTGCATGACGATCCTATTGACCAACGTGGCCACGGACGGACGCCCGGTTTCGATGACAAAGTGGGCTGCCTCACGGTACAACGGGTCGCGCGCTTCAAATAGCGCACGCAAACGGGCCATGGGATTGTCGACCTGCAGCAAAGGCCTTGCCGTGTCATGGCGCACCCGGCGAAACACATCTTCGGGTGTAGAGCGCAGGTAGATCACATGGCCACGCGCGCGTAAATGGCGGCGATTGACTTCGCGCAGAACTGAGCCGCCACCCGTGGAAATCACGCCTTCGTGCGATTGCGTCAGATCGTCGAGCACTTGCTGCTCAACATCACGGAAGATGTCCTCGCCTTCACGCGCAAAGAACTCCCGAATCGAGCAGCCCAGGCGGTGCTCGATCACATGGTCAGAATCGACAAAGGGCAAGGCCAGACGGCGCGCCAGCTGCCGTCCGATGGTGGTTTTGCCCGAGCCCGGAAGGCCCACGAAGATGATATTCAAGAAAGTCTCACACTGGAAATGACGGCTTGACCAGACCCCCAATTGGCCTGTAGCGCACAGGCTCCAAGTGTATTCGACGGCTTGGGACCCTCCGAGCGGTTGAGCAGACCCCAGCGCACAAACCTTCAAGGCGTCAGCGTGGACGGGGCATCGGCCACCACACGTGGCGTGAGGAAAATCAGCAATTCGCTTTTGCGTCGAGTCTGGTCGCGGTTCTTGAACAACCAGCCCAAGCCTGGCACATCACCCAGTCCGGGGACTTTGGCTTCGTCGTTGCGATTGATTTCTTCGTAAATGCCGCCCAGCACCACAGTGCCACCATCTTCCACGCGCACCTGGGTTTTCACATGTTTGGTGTTGATGGCATAGCCCGCAGGGGTGATTTGCCCAACGCTGTCACGGTTCACATCCACCTCAAGCACAACCGAGCCATCAGGGGTAATTTGAGGCGTCACCTCCAACTTGAGGTTAGCTTTGCGAAACTGAATCGAATTCACGCCATTGCCCAGCGACACTTGGTAAGGCAATTCCGTGCCCTGCTCGATGAGGGCTTTGGTCTGGTCGCCCGTCACCACGCGGGGGCGCGACACCACCTTGCCCAGACCCGCCGCCTCCAGAGTTGAAATTTCCACATTGATGTACTTGTCGGCTGCCGCATTGAACAACGAAACAGCAAAGGTGGCGGGACTGTTCAAAGTTTGCCCAGCCAAGCCCGCAGGCAAATTGACCTGGTTGCCTGCCACGGTCCCCGCCGCGGCAGGCTGATTGCTCGCCCCGACGCTCACTGTGTTCGAGCGGCCCTGCACTTTCAGCGGCACAGCAAGACCCGCCCCCAAACGCACGCCCAGCGACTGACCGAACTGGTCGTCGGCCTCCACAATGCGGGCTTCAATCAAAATCTGCCGTACCGGCACATCCAGCTGTGTCAGCATTTTTTGAAGTTCCTGCACACGCGCTGGCAAGTCTGAAACAAAGAGTTGGTTGGTTCGGGGCTCGGCCAGCACACTGCCACGGGCGCTCAACCATCGCCCACCCGTGCTGCCCGGTGCACCGCCTTGCAAGCGCTGGGCCACTTCGGTCGCGCGAGCGTATTGCAGACGCAATGACAGCATTTGCAAAGGGCTCACCGCATCTAAAGCTGCTTGGGCTTCCAGCTGCTTTTTTTCACGCAAGGCCCATTCGCCTTGAGGCGCGACCCAAAGCACGCGGCCATCCTGTCGACTGACCAGCCCCTTCGACTGTAAAACGATGCCCAAGGCTTGCTGCCACGGCACCTCGTTCAAACGCACGCTCACTTGTCCCGCCACCCCATCGGTGGGTACCACATTCAAGCCTGAAAAATCGGCAAACACTTGCAACAAGGCTTTCAACTCGATGTTCTGAAAATTCAGGCTGATCGGCTTGTTTTCGGAGGTCAACACCCCATGCTCTGCGCCCGCTACTGCCCCACCACCCACCTGAGGCACTTGTGGCGAAGGGTTTTCAACCGATTGCGCCCATGACGACAACACCAGACCGAAACCCAACACACACCTGCAACCGTACACGGCGTATTTTTGGAAGTGTTTCATTTTTTGGCCCCGCCTTTTGTTTCATCTCGCCGCTCTTCCCAAGTGAGCGGCAACAGCGGCCCCTTGTCCAAACGCAGACTCACGCCCACATCGGAGATGGCCGCAACCGTGTGCCCTTCTTGCGTCACCCGTTGTCCTGGGCTGACTCGCACCCAATGTGAACCGGCAGACAAGATCGCTTGCCGATCAGTCCCTTGCTGCCAAAGTCCTGCCAAACGCACCCGCGCCAAAGGCCATTGGCGAGGGTCTTCCGGCAAAGGATCTGCTGCTGCTGCCACCGCCGCGGCAGCAGCTGAAACGCCCGCCACATTGGCTGCACTGGTCTCGACCAGCTCGTTCAAGCGCGGGGCATCAGCGCCCAAAGACACACCCTGGGACTGCGCAAACAAAACAGCCCCTGAACGCACCCGCGGCCAAGGTAGCGACAACATGAGCTTTTCCCAAGCGCTCTCGGACTCAGGCTGGACATGCAGGTCCGCATCGCCAGGGCGCAGCCAAATCCGCAGCACCGCATCGATCTGCACTTCAGCAGGGTTTGCTGTGGCACTGATGCTGATCCGGTCGATGGTACACACCGTGCCCGCTTGGGTGAAAGCACCCCAAACATTGGCCCAATCATCAAAACGGCCCAGCACCCGCACCGCGACGGTTTGGCTGGGCAAACCACTGCCAACGGCCAAAGTGGGTGGCAAGGGTCGCAAAGACAGCAGGCTCAATCCGCCCTTCGCCAAGACCTGTTGCAAATTCACCCAAATTTGCCCTTGTTGCGCCTGCCCCGGCAAACTGGCCAGCACAGCCTTTCCATCAATGGAAATGGACTTTGTCGGGTCATCCAACAAGCTTTGCGGCAAGGCCGCCAGTTGTTGTTGCAGTTGTTCGACCGTTTGTGCCACATGCGCATGGTCTTCACTGACCTGCATCTGCACCAGCCAAACACCTGAAAAACCCACCACCCAACCCGAGATTGCAAAACCCCATAGGCGCAGCCAGCGCTCCCACACGCGTTGCAGATGCGGCCAACGCCATGCGCCCCTCGTCGGTTCGGGCAAGGCGTATGTCGGCGCATCCAACTGGCTCATGGTTTGGCCCCTGCAACGTGTGGCAATGGCCCATGGGAAGGACCGCCCACGCCTGACCACTTGGCCTGCAAAATGAAGCCCACCCCCGCAGTCGGCGTGGCCGTGATGCTTGTCAGCGCCAACGGGTGGTCCAGCTGATCGGAAAGCTTTTGTTGCGCCTGGGTGATCGCCTCCACATGCACGCCCGTGCCTTGAAGCTCGATTTTTTCGGATTCCACCTGCAAGCGCTCCAGCCTCAAGCCACTTTGCCTGGCTTGTGTTTGCAAGCTCTCATGCAAAGCCACCCAAGCCTGCTGGTGTTGCGCAACCTGCCTGACATGCGCCAACTGCTCAGCGTGCACCCGCGATTGGGTGTGGCGGCGTGCCGCGTCTTTGGCCATCTGCGTGCGGCTGGCAAGACTGGTTTGCAGGCGCTTTTGCTCTTGTTGCAGCTGTTCGGTCTGGAGGTCCAGCCAATGAAGCCATGACCACGCCAAAACGCCACCCAACAATACCCCCGCCAAGCTGGTCCAGCAACGGTGAAAAACCTTTTTTTGCCGAGCTTGACTCGGGTAATGGAGCAAATTGAGCGCACGCATCATTGCCACGCCTTGAGTGCCAGGCCCGATGCCACCAAACGCGCGCCAGTCGGCGTACTGAGGACGTGCCTGATGGCCTCGTCGATAGCATCGTCCGAATCAGTTTCGCATTCTGGGTCTGTTGTGTCGGGGGTCGGTGCCAAGCGAAATTGCCAATCTTGAGGTGCCTGAGTCAACAAACTGGAGACGCCGCCTTGCAATGCACGAACGCCACGTAGGGCAGCTTGCGCTTCGGACTCAACCACGGCCAAGCGCCAACCCGCCGCGCGTGTGCAATCCTTGAATTCGACCATGTGTGCTTGAGCACAGCCCATCCAGTGCACCCGTTGAACAAGGCCATCGGTCAGAACATCGGGTTCAAAATCGAAATTCACTTCATCAGGTGACAAACCAAGCGCTTGAGCCGCCTCCAGCTGCACCTCGTAAATCCATTCTTCTTTCGGCAATTGCGCAGGAAAGTCGATGACCCCCTCTTGCAAATGGGCGGCTGGCAGCGCCATGTTGAGGCAGTGACGTGCCCCCCCACGCAAGCGCCCGTTGTGGCGCAAGGCTTGACTCAACCACGCCAGATCTGCAGAAGCCCAACCGATGGGCTCATGCAAAGAAACGGTGGTATTAACCTTGGCCAGGCCGTGCATTTGGCGGCCCAAACCCACCAAAGCCCAAGCCATGCCGTTGGGGGCCAAACCCCACCCCTGACGTGCTGACCTGGAAGTCAAACGCTGCCACCAATGTGTCAATACCTGCATGCCGAGCCTCCCTCAGAAGGGACCTGAATGGTCTTGTGAGAGATTTTGTAACATGAATCAAGGTTGGTGACAATTTTTTAAAACCAAATGATTCAAAAATCTTCACCATCTTCTTCAACCTGAGCTCAGGATTTTTATAATGATTGACAGCCCCCACCTTGTGGCTGCACCACCAGCCCACTTATGCCATCCAAAGACACCCCCTCTCCAGAAAAGCAACGCCCCCGAGAGCTTGCGTCCGCGCTCCCCCCCTCCACATGGTTTGTGAAAGTGGCTTTGTGGGCATTCGGTATCGTGACGGCTGGACTGTTGTCCATCCTCCTGGTGGTGGGCGTGGCCATGGTCATGGCCTACCCCAATCTGCCCGACATTTCGGACTTGGCCGATTACAAACCCAAGCTGCCTTTGCGCGTGTACACGGCCGATGGCCAATTAATGGGCGAATTTGGCGAAGAGCGGCGCAACCTGACGCCCATCAAGGACATTCCTAAAGTGATGAAAGATGCGGTTCTGTCGATCGAGGACAACCGCTTTTACCAACACGGCGGCGTGGATTACCTGGGCATTTTGCGTGCTGGAATTGCCAACATCGGCCGCATGAAAAGCCAAGGGGCATCGACCATCACCATGCAGGTGGCACGCAATGTTTACCTGTCATCTGAGAAAACTTACACCCGCAAAATTTATGAAATTTTGCTGACCTACAAACTCGAACACATGTTGAGCAAGGACCAAATCCTTGAGATCTACATGAACCAGATTTTCCTGGGCAACCGGGCCTATGGTTTTGCTTCAGCTTGTGAGATTTACTTCGGTAAATCGCTCAAGGAAATCACCATCGCTGAAGCGGCCATGCTGGCGGGTTTGCCAAAAGCGCCATCGGCCTACAACCCCATCAGCAACCCTAAACGCGCCCGATCACGCCAGCTTTACATCATTGAGCGGATGGAAGAAAACGGCTACATCACCAGTGCACAAGCCAAAGCAGCCAAAGCAGAACCCCTCAAACTGCGATCTGCGGCGGACAAAAAAATCTTGCACGCTGAATATTTGGCTGAAACCGTGCGGCAGATGGTGTTTGCCCAGTACGGGCAGGAAACCTATACCCGCGGTCTGAACGTCTACACCACGGTGCAGTCCACCGAGCAAATGGCCGCCTACAAGGCTTTGCGTCAAGGCATCATGGATTTTGAGCGTCGCCAAATTTACCGCGGCCCTGAAAAATACATTGACCTGCCTGCCGACCCCAAGAAAATGGAAGACGCCATCGACGATCTACTGGACGAACATCCCGATAACGGGGATGTGTTGTCTGCCGTCGTCCTGGAAGCCTCACCACGCAAAGTGGTGGTGGTTCGACAAAGCAGCGAACAAATCAGCATCACCGGCGATGGACTCAAACCCGCACAATCGGGCTTATCGGACAAAACACCACCCGCCAAACAAATACGCAAAGGTGCACTCATCCGCATCACCCAGACAGCCAAAGGCGCATGGGAGATCACCCAATTGCCAGAAGTGGAGGGGGCATTTATCGCACTGACCCCCCAAACTGGTGCCATCAGAGCCTTGGTGGGAGGGTTTGACTTTGCCAAAAACAAGTTTAACCATGTGACGCAAGCCTGGCGACAACCGGGCTCGAGTTTCAAGCCCTTCATCTACTCGGCAGCACTTGAAAAAGGCTTTACGCCGTCCACCGTGGTCAACGATTCACCTTTGTTTTTTGACAGTGGCGTCACGGGCGGTCAGCCTTGGGAGCCCAAGAACTACGATGGCAAATTTGACGGCCCGATGAGCCTGCGCACTGGCTTGGCCAAATCAAAAAACATGATTTCGATTCGGGTGTTGCAAGCCGTGGGTGCTCGACCTGCGCAAGAATGGGTGACCCGATTTGGGTTCGACGAAGACAAGCACCCCGCCTACCTGACGATGGCACTGGGTGCAGGATCGGTCACGCCCATGCAAATGGCCGCAGCTTACTCGGTGTTTGCCAACGGCGGGCACCGGATTCAACCTCACTTGATCACCCGTATCACCGATTTCAAAGAGCGCGTGTTGGTAGAAAGCCCCGCGCCCGCACGACTGGACGAAACCACGGTAGCCATTCCGGCGCGCAATGCGTTTGTCATGACCAGCTTGCTGCAAGAAGTCACGCGATCAGGCACCGCCGCACGCGCACAAGCCACGCTTCGGCGTCCAGACATTTATGGCAAAACCGGCACCACCAACGATGCGATGGATGCTTGGTTCGCGGGTTACCAACAGAATTTGGCTGCCGTGGTCTGGATTGGCTATGACACACCGCGCAAACTCGGTGACCGCGAAACAGGTGGCGGTCTGAGCCTACCGGTATGGATCAGCTTCATGGAAACCGCCTTGCGCGGCGTCCCGATTTCTGAGCCATCCGTCCCTGAAGGGCTGGTGAACGTGGGCGGTGACTGGCTGTACGAGGAATACGCCAAAGGCGGCGGCATCAGCACCTTGGGCACGGGCAACGAATCTTCAAGCAAAACCCCAACTCCCTTACCCCCAGGCGAAGAACGCAGCCGAATTCTGGATTTGTTCAGAAATTGAAGCCCGGCACAAAGAACACTGCGCGCGCAAAGGGCTTTGGCCCGGTGAATGCGTGCAAGCTCAGGGCTTAAACGACAGGGTTTGTCCGGCTTGCTCGGAGACATAACGCGAGAGACTTTCCCAAAACTCCCCCTGTCCCTTGGTGTCCATCCAGCGAGCCCCATCAAACTTGTAATGAAAACCACCACAGCGGGCGGCCAACCAGACCTCGTGCAAGGGTTTTTGCAGGTTGATGATGATCTGACTGCGGTTAGCAAAGGTCAGCGTGACCATGCCACCGGTACGCTGGTTGTCGATGTCAGCATCGGTGTCATCGTTCAGGTGATCGCAGCAGATCTCCACGCCCACGAGCAGGCGTTCAGCTTGGTCCAGAAATTCAAGGTCGGTCATTACAATCGCTGCATGTTGAAGGTACTGAAGATTCTAGTCACGGCGCATGCCCTTGTTGGTGGTGCGGCGATATTGACAGCGTGTGGTCAAAAAGGTCCGCTGGTTTTGCCAGGCACTCCTGAGTCCGCTGGGCGAGCCACTCTGACACAAACGCTGACCCCATGGCGCGCCCAGAACGCGGCAGAAACGCCCCTGTCACCCGCGCGCGCAATCACCGAGACGAACGCCCCTGCGACCGCCCCACCTGATGCGCCAACCACAGCCCCGTCCAATACACCTGCAGCACCCACTGCCACCCCACGATGAACGCCATTGCAACACCCCAAGCCCTGCCCGGCCAGCCCCATATCGCCTACGCTGGTGATCACCTCCTGGTCGAGGGCGTTCGCCTGTCTGACCTGGCCCGCGAACACGGCACACCCTTGTTTGTCTATTCCAAAGCGGCCATGTTGTCGGCCCTGGCCGCCTACCAGCGTGGTTTTGCAGGGCGCAAAGCGCTAATTTGCTACGCCATGAAAGCCAACTCCACGTTGGCCGTGCTGCAAGTGTTTGCCAATGCAGGTTGCGGCTTTGACACGGTTTCAGGTGGCGAGCTGGCCCGCGTGTTGGCCGCGGGTGCTGACCCGGCCAAGGTGATTTTTTCGGGCGTGGGCAAAACACGTGCCGAGATGAAGCAAGCCCTGCAAGTGGGCATCGGCTGCTTCAACGTCGAAAGCGAAGCCGAACTCGATGTGCTCAGCGA
>CAYRBW010000084.1:0-8997 GCA_964422575.1 uncultured Limnohabitans sp. | reverse complement strand
GAGGCTGAGGCTGAGGCTGAGGCTGAGGCTGAGGCTGAGGCTGAGGCTGAGGCTGGGGCGACTTTGGCTGGGCCAGCGCGGGGGCTATTCGAAAACACCTGAAGGCAAATTGCTGGCAGCCAGTTTGCTGGACAACTTTAACCGGATCGTCCAGCGAGTGCGAAACAAACCCTTGTTGGTGCAGGCCACTTCAGCGTCGTCACAGGTCAATGCGCAGTTCTCTACACGTGCGACTGCGCTGACTTCTGCCGTTCCCATTACAACGGCGGTCATGGTGCAACCTGCAGCTGTCATGGTTGCCCAAAATGGCAATGTCTCTACGCCTCCCCTTACGCAGGCGTATTCATGAAGGCTGTGGAACTGTATTCCGGTCGATTCACAGGCCAACTTTCTGGGACTTTCACCGTGCAGCTGAGCGCTGATGGAAAACTCAATGGCTGGGTGCATTTTGAAAACCAGCCTCAATTCACCATGGCAGGACAAATCAACAACACGAACGGCAATTTCACTTTAGGGGGAGTACAGGTCCGGACAATGCCATGGCCATGGGGCGAATTGACCTGAACCAATTTGTGATGCAGGGACAGTGGTATTTGTGATGCAGGGACAGTGGTTTTTGAGTAAACCCACGGGAGGTGCTCCGCATGCAAATGGGAGTTTTGTCGGAAAACGCTGAAGGTCCTTGGATGGCCTATTGGGCAGGTTTCACGGGTTTCAATGCGCGTAAGACCAAGGGCGTTAGCAGAGAGAATGCCAAACAGCCCGTGCTCAAACAACTGGCAAAGGCGATGCGCATTGGCGTAAGACAGACTTGAGCGCGCAGGGCCTGGATGCCCAGATGGGCGAACTTGCCCTCGCAACTTATAGCCCTCCTTCGATCTCGCGCAAAGCGTGTGCTCTGCCCAGTTGGAAAAACAGCATGGCGACAAACTGACTCCAGCTGGACAAGCCTTTGCTGCGATGCTCGACACCTGTGGCTTTGACGATGCTTTGGATGTCATTGCGGGGCATGAGCTTGAGTATCTGGCTGAACATGCGTATCCGTCCGGTGAACCCATATTGAAATAGGGTACTGAAACGGGCATCGTCTCCACGATTGGAGGATCATGGAGATCATGGAACAGTTTCTAAACAGCACCCACTACCACGGAGATCGACAAGGCCGCATCACACGCCAATACATTTGGCTGGCCGACAGGCCAGTGGTTTGGCGTGGATGATTGAAAAATTAACCCCAATATTTGGCCATAACCGACCACAAAACTCAGGTCAGCGCTGGGTGCTGGCTTAAAATGAATCTTGCAGAGACGACCAAGTACGCTTCAGCTTTCACTGACTAATGGCCGAATCAAAGTGCCTGAGTTTTACCTTGGAGCACAGCCATCGGGTCGGTATGCGCTGCCACAGGGGAGCTGCTCATGGTTGAAATTGAACCGTGCTATTTTTGCATTACCATAGGTGCTTGATTTTTATAAAAACACCTTTTACTTTTAATGAAAAACTTTGTCAGCGCCGCCGTCCTTGGCTTGTCTGTTGTCGCTTGTGGTGGAGGTTCAGAGGTCAGCCCGACTCCGGACGAAACGGATCGCAACAAGGCCTCCACACCCATGCTCTTGGCCAAGGTCTTGGCCGACAACAAGGTGCGTTTGACGCTCAGTGGTCTGGATGCGCAAGCCAGCCGTTTTTGCATCGTGCAGGACGCCACCACGCCGACAGCTGACGCGGCTTGCTTTACCACGGAACCCGCTGCAAACCAGCGGGTCCAGGAAAAAACCATCACGGCCCCTTCCGAGACCACGCGAGTGACCTTTACAGCCTGGGTCTTGAGCAGTACCGGTAGCGTTAGCCGGCATGCCAGCGTGCGCATCCCGGGCAAGACCTGTAGTGCAGCCGCCTATGCAAGTGTCGCAGGCTCGGACCTGCCGGCCGTGTGCATGATCACAAGTGCCGGTGAATCGGTGCTCACGCTGGAGGCCGTGAAGGCACCAATCAGCACGAAGAATTTTTTGCTCTACGTGAACCAGGGCTTTTATGACCAGACGGTGTTTCACCGATTCCTGAAAATGGGCCCCCAGGTGGTTCAGGGCGGCAGTTTCAACTACACCGCGGGCAGCTATGTGGCCAAGGCCAGCACCTTGCCATCCATCGTGCTGGAAGCGCCTGCCACCACGGGCCTGAGCCATATCGCTGGCACCATGGCCATGGCGCGCACCTCTGAGCTGGACTCAGCGACTTCAGGATTTTTCGTCAACACCAGCAACAACAACACTTACGACGGCACCAGTGCCCGCGATAGTTCCGCCTACGCCGTCATAGGTCGATTTGTGCACGGTGCCGCCGTGTGGACCACCTTGCTCAGTTCGGTCAGTAACAATGAGCTCGACGCCAATTTCAACCTAACCAGTTCCAGCCCGCCGCGCTGGCTTTACTGGGCTTACCAACTTCAATGAGGCAGACGCGATGACCGACTCCACGCCCACCCCTGCGTTGCCTGCTGCTACCCCTCCCCGCACAGTGCTTGACACGCGCCCGAACACCTCAGTGGTTGCACCCAACGCAAGCGCGCTGACCCAGCTGCATGTTCAGAGCCAGCGTCTGTTAGGGCCCTTCAAGGCACGACCAGACACCCTCAAAACACAAGGCGGAGCGGCCGATGCGCCATGGGCCAAGCGCCACGCCACAGAAGCGACACAAGGGTCCGAAGCACTGAAGCTGCCCGAGCTCTACGCCGCGACAGCGGACGACAAGGTTCTAGAAACCACCTCTGGCTTACCGACTGAGGCGACAGATGCTTCCAAGAGCCCTTCCAGTGGGACTCCCGCTGAGCCAACCACCGCAACTTCGCAGACCGTGGGGACTCCGACTGCCCCCGCCACTTTCGAGTCGAAGCTGCTCACACCCTGGCGCGAGACCGCGCCGTGGGCCAGCAGCAGTTGGCTGAGTGCGTTGGGGCCGGTGCCGGTTGGCGCAGTGGGCACTGGCGCCTTGCTGATCATGGCAGCCCTTGGGGATAAATCGGGCGGCAGCGCCGCCAGCGATACCAGTGCGCCAGTATTACAAAGTGCCACATTGGCTGACAGCGCAGGCACACAGTTGGTTTTGAGCTACAACGAAGCCCTCAGCACCACCTTGCCTGCGGCCAGTGCCTTTCAAGTCTTAGTCGACGGTGTGGTCACCCCAGTCACCGCAGTCGCCCGGGGCAGTGACCGCACAACCTTGACGCTGACCCTCAGCACACCCGTGACCAGTCCCAAGAGCGTGAGTGTCAGCATCCACGATGCCGGTGTGATCAAAGATGAGACGGGCAACGTGGCGGCCACCTTCCGCGACCAGAGCGTGGCCATCACGGACAAAGTAGCCCCTGCCTTGCTCAGCAGCAATGCCTACACCAATGCCGACGGCACGGTGATCGTGCTGCGTTACGCAGAGGACCTATTGGCCAGCGGCAAGCCCAGCGCCTCGGCGTTCGGGGTGAAGGTGGATGGCGCGACGGTCAACGTTACCGCCGTCGATGTGTTCGGCGACTCGGTGCGCCTGAAGCTGGGTACCCCGATCACGGCGGCCAACCCGGTGGTGCAACTGAGTTATGCCCAGCCCAGCGACAATGCACTCG
The DNA here is from genome assembly GCA_964422575.1 of uncultured Limnohabitans sp. Lineage (GTDB taxonomy): Bacteria > Pseudomonadota > Gammaproteobacteria > Burkholderiales > Burkholderiaceae_C > Limnohabitans_A. The sequence continues at coordinate 5,384 of CAYRBW010000084.1, read as the reverse complement.
CACTCCAAGACGCTGCAGGCAACCATGCCCTGGCATTGGGCACCAGCGGTGGCATCAGAGTCACGCACAGCCAAGACAGCGCAGCGCCCACCCTGGGCACAGCCGCATCGGCCGCAGCGGCAGCCGGGCAGCAGTCGCGACAAATTCGCTTGACCTTCACCGAAGCGCTCGATGCCAGCACGCTGCCCGATGTCTCCAGCCTGGCGGTCGACCTGAGCAGTGGGGGCAGCACCCGCAGCGTCGGCATCAGCGCTGTCAAAATCAATGGAGCCGTGCTCGTGTTGACCCTGACCGAAGCCGTAAACGACCCCTTGGCTGGCTTGCGTGTGCGCTACAGCGCACCGGCCAGCAACCCGTTGCAAGACTGGGCCGGCAACGATGTGGCCGCATTTGAGCGCAGCGTGGCCACTGCGGATGCGGTGTCGCCCACCGTGGTGTCGAGCCGATTCACCTCTGACCGTAAGCTGGAGCTGACGTTTGACGAGACCTTGGCCAGCCTGGGGGCCGATAAGGCGGCTTACACCCTCACCGCCAATGACGGGGCAGCCCTCAAGCCGGTCTCCAGCACCATCTCGGGCAAAACGGTGACGCTGACTTTCGATACCGCGGTGCAAACCGGAAAGGCCGCCACCCTGACCTATGTGGCACCAGCCAACGATGCCACCGTGCTCAATCAGGCCCTGCAAGACGCCATCGGCAATGACAGTGCCAACCTGTCGTACGTGGTGGATGCCACGGCCCCCAGTTTGAACAGTGCCCGCACCAGCAGCAACGGCCTGCAGATCGAGCTCAACTACAGCGAAAGCCTGCTCAGCCCCAATGCCAGCGGCACACCCGTGACCCCCGCCGTCAGCACTGCTGCCTTTCGGGTGGTCAAAGGCAACGGACTGGAGAGCACGGTCAGCAGCGTTTCCGTCTCGGGCTCGCAAGTGTTGCTCAACTTGACCAGTGCGCTGCTGCCAGGTGAAACGGTCAGTGTTTTCTATCAAGCACCGACGGCCAACATCGGTGTGGACAATGCCGCCATCCAAGACACCAATGGCAACGACGCTGCCTCGCTGGGCAGCGGCGTCAACGGGCAGGCGGTGGTGAACCGGGTGGCACCCGCCATCACGGGGGCAGTCCTGGATTCGCAATCGGCCGCGTTCGACAAAGTAGTGGTCAGCTTCAACGAGGCCATCAGCACCTCGTCACTGCCCAATCCTTCAGCCTTCACGATCAAGGTCGGCGGCGTGACCCAAACCATCAGCAGCCTCAGCCGCTCAGGCAACGACCTGGTGCTGACGTTGACCAACCCGATCGCCAGCGCAGGTGAACTGCGCGTGGCCTACAGCCAACCCGGCACCAACCCGCTGGTCGATGCGGACAGTAACGCGATCGGCAACAGCGACCTGGCTTATGGGCAAGTCATCACCGGCTCCACGGGCAACGACACCCTCACCGGTGCGGCTGGCAGGGTAGATTACTTTTTGGGCAGTCTGGGCAACGACACCCTGAGCGGTCTGGGCAGCACAGATACTTTTGCCTTACCCGACTTCGGCAGCAACGGGCCCCAGTCAGGGGTGCAAACCCTCAAGGATTTTGGCTTTAAAAAAGGCATCGGCACGCTGCAAGGCAGCACGGAAGCCGATGTGCTCGATCTGAGCCAAATGCTCGACGGTTACACCCTGGGTGCCAACTTGGCCAGCTATCTGCAATTTGACAAAGATGCCAACAGCAAGCTGGTCCTGAAGATCGACCACAATGGTGGCACGTCTTTTGTGGCCACCGCCACTTTGGTGTTTGACAACGTGACCGTGAACGGCAGCAACCAAGTGGTGGCTGGCGGCCAGTTGGTCAGTGAGGGCAGCGACAATTTGTTGCTGACCCAAGTGCTCGCGCACCTGATGGCACAGAACCAACTGGTGGTGCTGTGAGCACGCCCTACTTCCGTGACCCCCATGTCAAGTACGCTTCAGGTTTCAATGGCTAATGGCCGACTCCATAAGCTCCAAATAAAAACCCGGCCTTGGCCGGGTTTTTATTTCATGGGATTCAGCCTTTCTGCCGTGGCGGCAAGCGGGGCACATCACTCACCACCTCACGCACTTCCACATCAACGATGTCGTCTTGCCGTTGCGACTCAAACTCAAATTGCGCTGCCGCCTCAAAGCCTTGCCGACGACCCCAGTGTGCCCCCTTGCGCAACGCACTGAACTGCTGCCAAACCATCACCACCTGAGGCTTGCGACCCGTCAGCAGCCAACGGACCGACGCATAAACGATGTAGCCGAGCAAACACAAGAGCAAGGCGGCCAAAAAACCCAGGCCAAGTAGGCCCATGAAAATGCGTGCAATCCAGTTCATCGAATTCCTTCGTTTCAGGGCAAACGGTCAAGCGCCTGCATGTAGTCGGCAGAGCGCACCAACTCATCCCAAGGGCGGGCAGGTGATCGGGGCAAAAGGTTCAAACGCCGCTCTTCGCTGATTTCGTTGGGTGTCCAGCGGCCTTTGAGTTGAGCCTCGGCCAAATGGTCGAGCACCTCGTCCAGTTCTGCACCACCGTTCACGGCCGAGCGATTGCACAGCAGTGCCAAGTCGCACCCTGCTTGGAGGGCTGTGATCACGGCTTCGGTGTAGCTGAGGGTGCGTCCGTCCATCTGGCGGGCGGCGGCCATCGACAGGTCGTCGGTGCAGACCACACCCTGAAAGTCCAATTGGACGCGCAGGATGTCTTGCAGCCAGTGCGGCGAGTAGCCTGCTGGTCGGCTGTCCACCTTGCTGTAGATCACATGCGCAGGCATCACGGCCGTGAGCACGCTGGTGAGCCAACGGTAAGGCTGCACGTCGTCGGCCAGAATCGCTTTGAGGCTGCGCTTGTCGACTGGTAGCGCCACATGCGAGTCTGCCTTGACGGCGCCGTGTCCTGGAAAATGTTTACCGCAGTTCCCCATGCCAGCTTGCAACAAACCCTGCATCAGGCTGCGGGCGAGCAGGCTCACCACGCGCGGATCGCGGGCGAAGGCGCGGTCACCAATGACGCCGCTCTCGCCGTGGTCCAAATCGAGCACAGGAGTGAAGCTGAAATCTACACCACAGGCACGCAGCTCACTGGCCAACACAAAACCCGCCGAGGTGGCCGCTTCGCAGGCCTTGAGCACTCCCGAGCCAGGCTGTCCCTTGTCGTCTTGCGACCAGAGTTCACCCAGGATGCGCATGGGCGGCAGATGGGTGAAGCCGTCAGTGCGAAAGCGCTGCACGCGACCGCCTTCATGGTCGACCGCGATCAAGAGGTCAGGACGGATGCTTTTGATGTCATCGCACAGCGCCGTGAGTTGCGCCCGGCTGTGCCAGTTGCGGCCAAACAAAATCATGCCACCCACCAGCGGGTGCGCCAAACGGCAGCGGTCCATGGCGGTCAGTTGGTGGTCTTCGATGTCGATGATCAGGGGGGCGTGGATGCTCATGGGTGTTTCAATTTCAATACGCAGTTCGGGGTGAACCACTGAATATCAAGGGACTGCGTTGACTGAGACCGGCGGAGGTGCAGGGACGACCATCTCCACCACGCAAAAACTCGCGGCGTATTCGGACTCGTCAGTCACGGTGATGTGGGCTTTCAGCCCTTTGGCCTCAAACCATTCTTTGAGCACCCCATGCAACACGATGACCGGCTGGCCGCTGGGCAGCTTGCCCACTTCACACAGCCGCCAGGTCATGGGCATCCGCATGCCCAGGCCAATGGCTTTGCTAAAGGCCTCTTTGGCCGAAAAACGGGTGGCCAAGTAGCGCACACCGCGCTCGGGCCAGCGGGCGCTACGGGCCTTCCACGTAACCATCTCTGCGTCGCTCAGCACTTTGGCGGCAAAGCGCTCACCGTGCCGCTCCAAGCTGGCTTTGATGCGGCGGATGTCACAGATGTCGGTGCCGATGCCGTAGATCATTTTTGCAGACAGGCCAAATACGCCTGCACCGTGGCGGCGTATCCCGCCTCCAACGCATCGGCCATGAAGGCGTGGCCAATCGAGACTTCTTGCAGGCCTTTAACGGCTGCCACAAAGGCGGGCAAGTTGTCACGGTTGAGGTCGTGCCCGGCGTTCAGACCCAAGCCCACCTGCAAGGCCGCCACTGCCGCATCGGCGTAGCGCTGCAACTGAGTTGCGTTCTCTGGCGTCCCCCAAGTGGCCGCATAGGGCCCGGTATAAAGCTCAACCCGATCAGCACCAACAGTGCGTGCAGCGGCCATTTGCTCAGGCATCGGGTCCATGAACAAGCTCACGCGCACGCCCAAGGCCTTACATTCGTCGATCAGGGGTTTCAGTCGCGCGGCGTCTTGCGGAAAGATCCAGCCGTGGTCGCTGGTGAACTGGCCTTCGCTGTCGGGCACAAAGGTCACCTGATGCGGGTGCACAGCGCGCACATGGTCCATCAGGTTGTGGAAGGGGTTGCCTTCAATGTTGAATTCGCACGCAGGCCAAGCTTGCATGAGGGCGTGAAGCTCAGGCACGTCGCTGGCACGGATGTGGCGCTCATCGGGTCGGGGGTGGATGGTGATGCCGTTGGCACCCGCTTGCAGGCACAGCTCAGCCGCGCGAGCAACACTCGGGATGCCTAAGTGGCGCGAGTTGCGCAGCAAGGCGACTTTGTTGACATTGACCGAGAGGACAACGTTTTGATTGGGATGGGTCATAAGGTTTGCAGGTCCAGCATCATTTGGCGGGTGCGCAGAGCACCCACACCGCAATGATAGTTGAGCATGAGGCGCAGGGGCCGCTGCAGCGGTCCCAGCAAGTCGGCACATTCACGCAGCAAGGCGGCCATCGGACTGGGGGCATCGAGCGCCGCTTGCAACGCCAGCCATTGTGCGCCGCGCAAGGCGTACCGACTGTTTTCGGGCATCCATTGCAGCCCCGCTTCAGGCACCAGAGTGTAAAAACCTTCGGACTCAAGTGGCTTGAGCGTCAAGGTTTGCAAATTGAGTGCGGGCAGCAAACCCATGTTTTTGAGCAGCAGCAGCTCAAACGCCCGCAAGGCCCATTGCAAAGCATCAGGGTCGCCACTTGCCAGCAAACGCACGGCGGCAGCATAGACCTCGAACAAATGCGGATGGGGGTCATCTCGCGCCGTCAGCCGCATCAGCAGCTCATTGAGGTAATAGCCCGACAGCAGCGCCTCGCCCGTGGGCATGACGTGCCCGCCCACCCATTCAGCAGATTTAAGCGTGCGGATATCGCCGTCGCCACCAAAAGCCAGCGACAAAGGCTGCAAAGGCAGCAACACAGACCGAAAACTCGAGGTCGGCCGTTTGGCCCCCTTGGCCACCAAAGCCACTCGACCGTGGTGGCGGGTGAAGACCTCGAGGATCAGGCTGGTTTCGCTCCAGTCGTAGCGGTGCAGCACATAGG
>CAYRBW010000083.1:0-9150 GCA_964422575.1 uncultured Limnohabitans sp. | reverse complement strand
CTGCATAGTTGTCAGCAGCATCTTCAATTTCTGTGGGGCAGTTGAAGGTGAATGCGGCAGGCATAAAGATGAACACGTTCCACTTGCCCTTGAGGCTGGCTTCAGTGACTTCGATGAACTTGCCATTGTGGAAAGCTTGCGTTTTGAAAGGCTGAACTTGTGTGTTGATCAGGGACATGGTGTTTCCTTGGTTGGTTTAAAAAAACTATCGAATGAGAAAACTCATTGGTTGAATCATAATTCAGAACAGGGTTTTTACTGATGAGTTGTTTCTATCGTATCGATAGGGAAAACCGTGCCAAGCCCATGGGATGTGTCGTCGAAGGCCCCAAGAGGCTTAGCGGCGGGCAAAACCCACAGCAGCAAGCAGCCAAGCCAAGATCCAGGCTCCGCCGCCCCAAGGAACAGCCGCCCTGAAGGTATCCATACCGAACACATACCGTGCGTACAGGTTAAAACTGAACAAAAACAAACCCACCAGCATGAGCCAGCCCGAGCTGATCAACCAACGCGAAGCACCTAACCGCACGATGGACAAGCCCACCCCGACAAGGCCCAAAGAGTGGAATTGCTGCTGAGTCAATGCCGTCTGCACCATGGCCGGCATGCCCGCAGAGAAAACAGGCAAATGGGCCAAGGCAGCGCTCAAAAGCACACTGATGCAAGCGCTGACGGCCCCTGAAATCAAAAAAAGCCGAGCAGGAAAGGACAATTCGCCCTGAGAAAGTGAAGGCATGGTGGACTCGACCCGAGGGTCATGAAGCAATGAACAACACGAATTGAAACACGTGTTGATCTCCAAGACTTGATCTTCGTCATTGAAGGCCACGCCACTTGGGAGCACAGTGGGTTGTCGCAACCACAAAAGGAGAAAACCATGAAAATGCTGATCGATTTATTTTCTACCGATTACGGCCTCATGAGCCTGAGCGTTATTGTGTTCATGCTCTTGATGGCAGCGTTTTTCTTGCGCATGTTCGTGCACAAGATGAACTACAACGAATAAGCACATCACACTAGGCCAAGGACTTGCCATCACCAAGACTCGGTCATGGGGTGCCAACACCACTGGCACACACGGCTCGCTGCTGATGCAAACCTGCTTCAAGGGCACGAATAGCCAGTTATAGAACGCGTATGTCCATGACAGTTGTGCATAATTGACGTTGACGTAACGTCAACCAAATACAGGAGTCAAACATGGACATTCAAAGCAAAGTTTTCATCGTCACCGGCGGCGCATCGGGCTTGGGCGAAGGCACGGCCCGCATGCTGGCGGCCAACGGTGGCAAGGTCGTCATCGCAGACATGCAAGTCGAAAAAGGCGAAGCCATCGCCAAGGAACTGGGCTGCTCATTCGTCAAGTGTGACGTGAGCAATGAGGCCGATGGTCAAGCCGTGGTGGCTCAAGCCGTGTCCATGGGAAAACTGATGGGTTTGGTCAACTGCGCCGGCATCGCCCCCGCAGAAAAAACCGTGGGCAAGAATGGCGCACACAGCCTCGCTGTCTACACCAAGACCATCATGGTGAACCTGGTGGGTACCTTCAACATGATCCGTCTGGCTTCAGAGGCCATGTGCAAAAACGAACCCGAGGCCACGGGCGAGCGCGGCGTGCTGATTTCCACCGCCAGCGTGGCCGCTTATGACGGCCAAATTGGCCAGGCCGCTTATGCCGCGTCCAAAGGCGGCGTAGTTGGCATGACCTTGCCCATTGCTCGCGACCTCTCGCGCAACGGCATCCGGAACATGACCATTGCCCCCGGCATCTTTGGCACCCCCATGCTGTTTGGCATGCCGCAAGAAGTGCAAGACGCGCTGGCAGCAGGTGTGCCCTTCCCCAGCCGCTTGGGTACGCCCCAAGATTACGCCAAGCTCGCCAAGCACATCATCGAAAACGACATGCTCAACGGCGAAGTGATCCGCTTGGATGGCGCGATCCGTCTGGCACCGAAGTGAACTGAAAACTTTCCCGCCTCGCATTCGCGACAGGCCCTTCGGGGCCTATTGTCTTTTCGGCTCTAGGATGACGTTTCTCACTGATGGAGCACCCATGACACACCCACGGTCCCTGATCACCCTCGCCGCACTGGCGCTGTTGGTCGCCTGCGCCAGCCCGCCAAGCACCAAGGCCTTGCGGTACAGCGTGCCCGATCAAGCCGCTCAGCCCGAAGCGGCGAGTGGCAACACCACCAAACCCGGTTGGGCCTACACGCGCCAAGCCGTGGCCGCAGCCAACCCCTTGGCCACGGATGCGGGGCACCAGGTGTTGCGAGCAGGCGGCTCAGCGCTCGATGCGGCCATTGCCGTTCAAATGGTTTTGGGCTTGGTAGAGCCGCAGTCCAGCGGCATTGGCGGCGGGGCTTTTTTGCTGCATTTTGACGGGCAACATGTGCAGGCTTTTGACGGCAGGGAAACCGCTCCAGCAGACGCATTCTCTGGCACTTTTTTGGAGCACAACGGGCAGCCCCTGCGCTTTGACGATGCGGTCATCAGTGGCTTGGCTGTTGGCGTGCCCGGCGCGGTCCGCATGCTGGAAGCCGCACACAGACAACACGGCACCCTGCCCTGGGCCCAATTGCTCCAACCGGCGATCACACTGGCCGAGCAAGGTTTTCGGGTCAGCCCCCGTTTGCACGCCCTGCTGCAAGCCGACCCGCACCTGAGAAAAGACCCGCTGGCCTTGCGCTTTTTCTACCAAGCCGATGGCCAGGCTTGGCCCATGGGCCATGTGCTGCGCAACCCCGAATACGCCCATATCTTGCGGCGCATCGCGGCCAAGGGCAGCCGTGCCCTGCACGAAGGGCCTGTGGCCCAAGCCATCGTACAGCGCACCCAATCTGCGCCCCGCCCCGGCAGTTTGAGCTTGCAGGACTTGCGAGATTACCAACCCCAACAGCGCGATGCTTTGTGTTTTGACCACACGGCCCAGCAGCGCACCTACCGCATCTGCGGCTTTCCACCGCCATCATCGGGCCACTTAGCGATAGGGCAAATCTTGGGCTTGCTGGCCAACACCAAGCCCCAAGGCCCTGAGTTTGCAGCAGGTCTGCCCTCGTCCGACTGGTTGCATCGCTACACCGAGGCCTCGCGCCTGGCTTTTGCCGATCGGGCTCAGTACGTGGCCGACCCCGATTTCGCATCAGCCCCGGCAGGCGACTGGCGAAGTCTGTTGGCACCGGACTACCTGCGTCAACGCAGTCAATTGATCGGTACCCAATCCATGAAGACCGCATCACCGGGCCTGCCTGCTGGCGTTAAATCAGCATGGGCGCCCATGCCACCTCAAACCGAATACGGCACCAGCCACATCAGTGTGGTCGATGCGCAGGGCCGTGCAGTGGCCATGACCACCACCATCGAGGCTGCGTTTGGTTCACGACGCATGGTGACCACAGACCCTGCTCGTGCCGGTGGCTTCTTGCTGAACAACGAATTGACCGACTTCAGCTTTGCGCCTGCGGACGCACAAGGCCGCCCGATTGCCAACCGGGTGGAGCCGGGCAAACGCCCACGCTCATCCATGTCCCCCACTCTGGTGTTTGACAAAGCCACGGGCCAATTGCTCATGAGTGGCGGCAGCCCCGGTGGTGCACTGATCATCCACTACACCGCCAAACTGCTCACAGGCACCTTGCATTGGGGCCTGAACGCCCAGCAAGCGATCAACTTGCCCAACTTTGGCTCCCTCAATGGTCCTACCTTGCTGGAAGAAAAGCGCTTTCCAGTCAGCACAGTAGATACCTTGAAAGCCCGTGGGCACGAGGTGCGAGAAATGGAAATGACCAGTGGCCTGCAGGCCATTGAACGCACACCGCAAGGCTGGTTTGGCGGAGCCGATCCCCGGCGGGAGGGTGTGGTGCTGGGCGACTGAGACGCAGTCGCGCAAGCGACCACACCCGGGCAGCGGCTCAGGTTTGCCCTCTTGTCAGTTCGCGCAGCTTCCATTGCAATGGACATACCATTCCAACAGGAGACCTTTGTGAACACCCAAGGCACCAGCCGTCGCACTTTTGTTCAAGCATCTGCCGCCGCCGCGGTCACGGTGGCTTTCCCCAGCTTGGCGCAAGCCCAAGCCTTCCCGGCCAAGCCCATCAAACTGATTTGCCCTTGGCCTGCTGGCGGCTCGACGGATGCCGTGATGCGCGCTTTGGCTGAGAGCGCCACCAAGGCTCTGGGTGTTCAAGTGGTCATCGAAAACAAACCTGGCGCCAGCGGCATGCTTGGCCCCAATGAACTGGTGCGTGCCCAACCCGACGGCTATACCCTGTCGCAAATCACCATCGGGGTGGCGCGTTTGCCACACATGCAAAAAATGCAGTTCGACCCGCTCAAGGATTTCACCTACATCACCTGCTTGACTGGCTACACCTTCGGCGTGGTGGTGCGGGCCGACTCGCCCATCAAGTCCATCGCCGACTTGGTGTCTTTTGCCAAAGCCAACCCGGGTAAGTTCACCTATGGATCGACTGGCAACGGCACCACGCCACACTTGGCCTTTGCTGAATTCGCCAGCAAAGCCAAGATCGACGTGACCCATGTGCCCTTTAAAGGCAGTGCCGATGGCGTGCAAGCCGTGCTGGGCGGCCATGTCATGTCGCACAGCGACGCCACCGGCTGGGCCCCACAGGTCGAGGCTGGCACCATGCGCCTGCTGGCCACCTACGGCAGCAAACGCACCAAGCGTTGGCCAAACGTACCCACGCTCAATGAACTCGGTTTCGACACTGTCTCAGACTCGCCCTTTGGCATTGGCGGCCCCAAAGGCATGGACCCGGCCGTGGTCAAGAAACTGCACGACGCATTCAAGACCACCCTACAAGACCCTGCTGTCATGGCCAGCTTTGACAAATACGACCAGTCGGTGATCTACATGGGCACCGAGGAATACACCCAGTTCATCCGCAACACATTCCAGTCAGAAAAAGCGACCATCGAGCGTTTAGGCTTGGCCATGAAAACCTGAACCGGCCTAGCCCATACAAAAAGGGGCTTCAAACCCCTTTTTCAATCTCAGCAGCAGTTTTTCTCACGCGCACAGTCTTGCGGACGCGCGTTTGGAGGTACGGGGCAACGGTTGACTTCAAAGGGCGACATGGACAAGAGCGTGGTCAAACCGCTGGACACCATGGTCAATGCCCAAAAAACAAAAAATGCCATGGTGTAGACCCCTTGCCTTGACAGCGCCAAAGGATGACCAAACCACTGCAAGTCTTGGGGATCAACGAGACCGAAAACCACCAACTCCAGCAAGCCCGCCACCAAAAAAGCAGGCCAGGCAATCCACATCATTCTTTGCGCTTTCATTTCTCGTCTCCTTCGTGACCCATAAGGGCTTATTTTTTGGGTGTCGGGTCCGGCAACTCACCTGTCGCCGCGTGGTTACGGGCCTGAACTGCAGGCGCCAAAGTGATGCCACCGCCTTGAGTCTGGGTACTGACCTCTTGTGTCGACAGCACAGGGTCTTGTCCGTTCGCGGCCAGATAAAAAGTCACAAAGCCCGCGATCACCACGACCAAGGGGCCAGAGATGATCAACCAGACATGACCGTGCGTCCACCAAGGGCGGCCTTGCGAAGGAGAAGAAGTGTGAGAAGACATGTTGGAAACCTTGTGTGAAGTGCTCAACGTGGCACGAGGAAAACAGACTTTTCAATCAGCTCGGATTGCGCATGGCCACCCTCATCGATTGCACGAATTTTGAATTGAATAGGGTGGGAGCCCGAAGCTGCCGCATCATAGGGCAGCTGAACGCGCACCAAAATCCAGCGCGACTCTGTGGCTGCTACTTTCGCATCGCCTTCGTGCTGCAAACTGATATCGCGCAGACCGTCCACCGAGAGCTCAAAATTCAGGGCCTTTTCAGCGGCATTCATGATCTGCAAGCGGTAGACGTTTTCAATCTTTCCACCCGCCACGATGCGGGCCAGCGAAGCACGGTCTCGCACCACATCTACCTTGAATGGCTTGCGCAGACCCAAACTGGTGAACAAGGCGGCCACCACGACCACCAAGATGGTGATGTACAAAATGACCCGTGGGCGGAATACATGGCGCAAGGTTTGCTCTTTGGTCCAGCCGTTTTTCATGGCGTGCTCGGTCGAGTATTTGACCAGGCCACGCGGATAGCCCACTTTATCCATAACGGTATCGCACACGTCAGCACACGCCCCGCAGCCAATGCATTCGTATTGCAGGCCATTGCGGATGTCTATGCCGGTCGGGCACACCTGCACACACAAACTGCAATCCACGCATGAACCCAAGCCCAATGTGGTCAGGTCGGCTTTTTTGGAGCGCGCGCCACGGGGCTCGCCTCGCTCTGCGTCATAGGTCACGATCAGGGTGTCTTTGTCAAACATGGCGCTTTGAAAGCGTGCATAGGGGCACATGTATTTGCAAACCTGCTCGCGCATGAACCCCGCATTGCCATACGTGGCGAAAGCATAAAAGAACACCCAAAACACTTCCCAGGAACTCATGTTGCCCAAGAAGAATTCCATGCCCAGGTCTTTGATGGGCGTGAAATAGCCCACAAAGGTGAAGCCGGTCCACATGGCGATGGCCAGCCAGAAAATGTGTTTGTAGATTTTTTTGAACAGCTTTTCGAGCGACATCTTTTCGCCATCCAGCCGAATACGGGCACTGCGATCGCCTTCGACCTTGCGCTCCACCCATAAGAAAATCTCACTGTAAACCGTCTGTGGGCAGGCATAACCACACCACAAACGCCCAGCAACGGCCGTGAACAAGAACAGCGAAAAAGCCGAGATCACCAGGATCGCGGTCAGGTAAATGAAGTCCTGCGGATACAGGACAAAACCAAAAATATAAAAGCGGCGTGCCCCCAAATCAAACAGCACCGCCTGACGCTGGCCCCACTCGATCCAGGGTAGACCATAAAAAACCAGTTGTGTCAGGACCACCATGAACCAGCGCCACTTGGCAAAAATGCCTTGCACGCTGCGTGGGTAAATCTTCTGGGTCGCTGCATACAGCGACACCATTTGCACGTCATCCTCAGCAGCAGCCACCGGGACGATGGGCACAATCTTTCGGGAAGGGTTTTCTTGGGCGTCCAAAATTGAGGCTTTCAAATGAACAGGACACCCTCTATGGGGTGTCCTGAATCAGTCAACGATTGAGGGACAACCTTATTGGGCTGTGGCCGCTGTCTTGTTGGACAGTCCCCAGACATAAGATGCCAACACATGGATCTGGCCTTCGGTCAGTTTGGACGCCTGAGCTGGCATCTGGTTGACTTTGCCGTTGTTGATCATGTTGACGATGGCGTTTTCACCCCAACCGTGAAGCCAGATGTCGTCCGTCAGGTTTGGGGCACCCATGGCGTGATTGCCTTTGCCGTCCATACCGTGGCAAGCCGCGCAAGCCCCGAACTTGGACTTGCCCAAGGATGCACGCAATGAGTCGTGCGGACTGCCCGACAAACTGAGCACATAGTGGGCCACGTTGCGCACATCTTCGGGAGAGCCGACAGCAGCAGCCATGGGGGGCATGTTGCCGTTGCGGCCCTGAGTCAAAGTGGCCTTGATGATGTCGGGTGTGCCACCATACAACCAATCGGCATCGGCCAGGTTCGGAAAGCCTTTGCTGCCGCGTGCATCAGAGCCGTGGCACTGGGCGCAGTTGTTCATGAACAGACGGTCGCCAATGGCCATGGCCTGAGGGTCTTTGGACACTTCTTCTGGGGGCATGCCCGAGAACTTGGCGTACAGAGGGGCCACTTCGGCATTGGCTTTGGCGATTTCGGCGTCATACTGACCTGCCGATGTCCAACCGAACTTGCCGGCCAGGTTGCCCACACCAGGGTACATCGCCAAATACACAAAAGAGAACACGATGGTGATGATGAACAAGCCCACCCACCAGCGTGGCAGCGGGTTGTTCATTTCGCGCAAGTCACCATCCCAGACATGCCCAGTGGTGTTGTCGTTGGCCGTCATGGCCTTGGCTTTGCCGCTGAACCACAAAAGGATCAGACAGGCCATGATGCTGACCAGCGTGATGCCGGCCACATACAAGTGCCAGAAATTGCTGATGAAGTCACTCATTTCGATTCCTTTAATTTTTTATGTACTGAGGACAATTCAGTCTTCCTGACGAAACGGCAACTGAGCAGCTTCGTCAAAATTGGCTTGGTTGCGGCGTGACATGGCCCACCAGATGATGCCCAGGAAGATGGCAAAGGTGAAAACGGTCACGATCGAACGCAGGGTGTTGATGTCCATGGCCGTTCCTTATTTGCGGTGGATGCCCATGCCTTGCAAGTAGGCGATCACGGCATCCATTTCGGTTTTGCCCTTGACGTCTTCGCTGGCTTTGGCAATTTCTTCGTCGCTGTAAGGCGCGCCCAATGTGCGCAGACCTTTCATGTGCGCAGGCAAGCTGGCACCGTCCACGGGGTTCTTTTCGAGCCACGAATAAGCTGGCATGTTCGACTCGGGCACCACGTCACGCGGATTGTTCAAGTGGATGCGGTGCCATTCATCGCTGTAACGGCCACCCACACGGGCCAAATCAGGGCCGGTGCGCTTGGAGCCCCACTGGAAGGGGTGGTCATATACAAACTCACCGGCCACTGAGTAGGAGCCGTAACGCAGCGTCTCTGCACGGAAAGGACGGATCATTTGGGAATGGCAGTTGTAACAACCTTCACGGATGTACACATCACGTCCCGCCACTTGCAGCGCGGTGTAAGGCTTGAGGCCTTCCACGGGCTGGGTTGTGGACTTTTGGAAGAAGAGCGGGACGATCTCGACCAAGCCTCCGAACAACAGCACAATGAGGATCAACACGATCATCAAAAAGTTGTTGGTCTCGATTTTCTCGTGGGAGAGACCACTTGTTTTTTGGTTTTCAGCCATGTTTTATTTCTCCTCAGGCGTGAGCGGTCAGGCTTGGAATCTGAACTTCAACCGAACGACCTTGTGTGGCCGTCTTGATCGTGTTCCACAGCATGATCAGCATGCCGCCCAAGTACAACAATCCACCCAGCAAACGCAAGACATAGAATGGGAAGGTGGCTTTCACCGACTCAACGAAGGTGTAGGTCAAGGTGCCATCGGCGTTGATGGCGCGCCACATCAGACCTTGCATGACACCGGCAATCCACATCGCAGCGATGTAGATC
>CAYRBW010000082.1:5528-9337 GCA_964422575.1 uncultured Limnohabitans sp. | reverse complement strand
TGATGACCGAGCCGATCTCAGTAGGGACGATGCCTGCGCGCTTGAGAGCCTCACGAGCGGCTTTGATGCCGAGGTCTGTGGGTGAGATGTGGCCCAGTGCGCCGCAATAGTCCACCATGGGGGTGCGCACACCCTCGTGCATCCACACATCGGTAAACGCGTTGAAAAATCCTTTTGAAACCATGAATGTTCTTTCTGTTTTTGTAGGAGCGACGCCCTCGTCGCGAAAAGGGGCTGTTTGCACCATCGCGAAGGGGGTGTCGCTCTTACATAAAGGTCATTGGGGTTTGACGATGTAGTGCAGCGTGTCGGCATGCAGCGCCGCCACGGTGTCGGCGCGGTGGGTGAGCACCGAGCGTTGATTGATTGAGCCTTTGTCGGTGATCTCGCCTTTGTCGATGGTGGGCGGCTCGCTCAGCAGGCACAGGCGGGCAATGCGGTTGGCGCTGCCGGTGCCGGTTTTGGCCAGTTCGTTGACGATGTTCTGGAACTTGGCCAGCACCGGGGCAGACGCGAGCACTTCGGACAAAGGCACATTGGCGCTCAGGCCACTGAGTGCACGCACGGCAGGCGTCGGGAAGATCATTGCGCCGACCTCCTTCATGTTGATGCCGGTGAGCACCGCGTCCTGAATGTAGGGCGCACCGGCCGCAATGATCTTGCCGCGCAATGGGCCCACGCTCACGAATGTGCCCGTGGCCAGTTTGAAGTCTTCGGCAATGCGGCCGTCGAACTTCAGGCCCAAATGCACATCGGTTTCGTCGATCCACTTGACCGCGTCGCCGGTCTTGAAGAAACCTTCTTCGTCAAAGGCATCTGCAGTTTCTTCGGCGTTGCGCCAGTAGCCGGGCGTGACGTTGGGGCCGCGGTAGCGCACTTCGGTTTTGCCCTGCATGTCCACCAGCTTGAGTTCTAGGCCAGGGGTGGGCACGCCCAAATCCCCGGCTTGCACAAAAGGGTTGGTCACGAAGATGCCGAATGGACCCGATTCGGTCATGCCCAGGCCTGTGCCCATGACGATGCGCTCGCCGATTTCGCGTTCCTGTGATTCGTACAGGCTGTCCCAAATGGGCTGAGCCAATGCGGCACCGGCGTAGAAGAACATCTGCACACGAGACAGCAAAGTCTTGCGCAGTTGGTCGTCGGTCTTCATGGCGTGGGCAATGGCTTCAAAGCCGGTGGGCACGTTGAAGTACACCGTGGGCGCGATCTCGCGCAGGTTGCGCAGGGTCTCGCCAATCAGTGCGGGGGTGGGCTTGCCGTCGTCAATGTAAAGCGTGCCGCCGTGGTAGATCGTCATGCCGACATTGTGGTTGCCGCCGAAGGTATGGTTCCATGGCAGCCAGTCGACCAGTACCAGTTCTTTTTCGGCCAACACGGGCATGGACTGGGCCATCTGCTGCTGGTTGGCGCACCACAGGCGTTGGGTGTTGATGACGGCTTTGGGCAGCTTGGTCGAGCCGCTGGTGAACAAAAACTTGACGATGGTGTCGGGGCCGGTGGCGGCAATGGCGACATCTACCGCAGGCGTGGCGGCAGTGGCACACAGGCTCTCGAAAGGGGTGACTTTGCGGCCTTCCACAGCGCCTTCACACATCACCACTTCCATGTCATCGCTGACGGTGGCGGCAATCGCTTTGGCGTAGCGGACGTCGGAGGCAAACACCATGCCGGGGGTCACGGTTTTGAGCACGTGCTTGAGTTTGTCGTAGTCCACACTGACCAGCGAGTAGGGTGGTGAGGTGGGCACGTAGGGCACACCGGCCAGCATGCAGCCCAAGCCCAGCAAAGCGTGCTCCAGGCTGTTCTCGCTCAAGATCACGACAGGCCGCTCGGCGCTCAGGCCGCGGTTGATCAGGCCTTGCGCAATGCTGCGGGCAGTCTGCCACGCTTGGGCGTAGGTGATGTGTTGCCAGTCGCCGGTGGTGCCATCGGTTTGCTTGGCGCGCCGCGCCATGAAGCTGTGATCAGGCTTGGTTTGGGCCCAATGTTGCAGGCGGTCGGTCATGCGGTTGGCAAAGGGCTGCAAAGGCTGCTCGGCCGTCAGGTAATGCGTGCCGGGCACGCCATCGCGCAGGGTAACGCGGGTCACACCGAACTTCAGGGGGCGGAATTGGGGGGCGTTCATGGCTTGTCTTCTCCAGCCGGGTCAGTTGGCTTTTTGCACTTTGGCGGCCTTGCCTTCAAGGAAGGCACGCACACGGGCTTTGGCTTCGGGTGCGGACTGGGCAATGGAGGCCATCAGTGCTTCGGTGAACAGGCCGTGGTCCGCAGGTTGCTCGGCAATGCGGGGCAGGGCGTGGGTCAATGCAAAGTTCGTCAAAGGCGCATTGGTGGCGATGCGGGTGGCCAGCTCAATCGCTTTGGTCAAGGCTGTGCCGGTGGGCACCAGGTACTGGGCAAAGCCCACACGCTCGCCGTCTTGCGCGTTGTACACACGACCTGTGAGCATCATGTCGGTCATGCGGGCTGCGCCAATCAGCTTGGGCACACGCACGGAGCCGCCACCGCCCACAAAGATGCCGCGTGTGCCTTCGGGTAAGGCGTAAAAAGTGCTCTCGTCGGCTACACGGATGTGCGAGGCGCTGGCCAGCTCCAAACCGCCACCCACCACCGCGCCGTGCAGGGCCGCGACCACAGGCACACGGCCCTGCTCGACCGCATTCAGGGCCACGTGCCAGCTGCGTGAGTGGTGAATGCCTTCACCAGCATCGCGCTCCTTCAATTCCGACAGATCGAGGCCTGCGCAGAAGTGATCGCCTTCGCCATGAATGACCGCTGCGCCAGCCTCGGAGGGCAAGTTCTGGAAGACATCGCGCAGCGCTTCGATCAGCCCATCGTTCAGGGCATTGCGCTTGGCAGGGCGGCACAGACGCACCACAGCCACAGCGCCTTGCATCTCCAGTGAAACGCCATTTTCTGCGGCACGGTCAAGGATGGGATTGCTTTGCTGGGACATCGGATGAGACTCTCAAATGACTTGAACCAAAGGTCAAGAAGGTTATTATTGATAACGATATTGTGGGCAGGCATTGGCCCTTTTCTTCCTGGGAGTTACCCTAGGCTGACCGTCAAGAAGCGCCAACGCATGAAAGTGACGGTCCTTTAGGACGACATCGGCTATCGTTGAGACACCGCTTTGCAAAAACGCACACCATGAAACACCAAGACCTGATTGCGATTGACATCCACACCCACGCCGAAGTGAGCTGCTGGAACCCGTTTGACAACTACGGCGAGGAATACGACCGCGCCGCCGACAAGTTCTTTGGCAGCAACCGCCGCCCGACCATCGAAGAAACCGTGGCTTATTACCGCGAGCACAAGATCGGCTTGGTCATGTTCACGGTGGACAGTGAATCGCAGCTGGGCCGACGTCGCATTCCCAACGAAGAGATTGCCAAGGCTGCACGCGACAACAGCGACATGATGATTGCCTTCGCCAGCATCGACCCGCACAAGGGCAAGATGGGCGCACGCGAGGCCGAGCGCTTGATCAAGGAAGAAGGCATCAAGGGCTTCAAGTTTCACCCCACGGTGCAGGGCTACCACCCTTACGACAAGATGGCTTGGCCTATCTACGAGGTGATCAACGCGTACAAATTGCCCGCGATTTTTCACACCGGGCACAGCGGCATCGGCTCGGGCATGCGCTGCGGCGGTGGCTTGCGCTTGGCCTACAGCAACCCCATGCACCTGGATGACGTGGCCATCGACTGGCCGGACATGCAAATTGTCATGGCGCACCCCAGCTTTCCGTGGCAAGACGAGGCCCTCTCCGTGGCCACACACAAGCCCAACGTCTGGAT
>CAYRBW010000082.1:0-5518 GCA_964422575.1 uncultured Limnohabitans sp. | reverse complement strand
TCGGGCTGGATCGCCTATTAGTTCCGGAAGCAGTTGGTTCAGTAGGCCAACTCCCTGCTTAAAGACCGCATTTTTTTTGGCAGCGACTACCCGCTCATCACGCCTGAGCGCTGGATGAAAGATTTTGAGGTGGCCGGTTTCAAGCCCGAGGTGATGCCCGGCATCTTGAAGGGTAATGCGGTGCGTTTGCTGGGCTTGGACAAAGTGGCTTGATCGCCTGTCAGACCTGTACGCAGCCGTGCTCGTGAGCCATGGACGGTTCAGGACTTTTTAGGGGATCCCCAAGGCGTGAACTTGACGGCTGTCGCGGTCGCTAAGCCATACAGCACCATGGCGGCGGCCACCAAGTCATAAAAGCTGTCGGCCGTACCATGGTGCGTTGACAACCAGTAAGCTGCAGCCGCCACCAATACCAACCGCAAGGTGCCTGCCAGCACGGGCCCAATGACTTGTCCTGCGCCTTGAGAGGCAAAGTACAAGGTCAGCCCCAAACCAAAGAAGGGGAATGCAGGCCCTGCGGTGACCAGGTACTGCCGTGCATAGGCCAAAACAGCAGGGTCTTGCGAAAACAGCCTGGCCCACAACTGCGGTGCCAGGGTCACGACAGCACCGATCAAGGCCAGGTTGAAGGCTGACAGGCTGCCTGCGATCCAGGCCACTTGCCGTGCACGGGCGGCGTTGCCTGCCCCTATGGCCATGCCCACCATTGGTACCGAGGCCACGCCAATTCCAAAGGCAATCGGAATCAACAAAAACTCCAATCTTTGGCCGATGCCATAGCCCGCCAAGGCCTCGGTGCCCAGTTGGGCCAACATGCCGGTAAAAATCAAAATGGTCAGCACCGATTGCACCGGCGACAGGCAGGCAATGGCACCGACTTTGAGGATGTCCGCGAACATGCCACCTTGCATGTCAAAGCGTTTGAGCTCAAGCCTCAGGCGACCTTGGCCACTGATCAGGTACCACAAGAAATAAATGACCCCCAGGGCTGTGGCGATGATGTGCCCCAGCGCCACCCCCACCATGCCCATGGGAGGAACGGGCCCCGCCCCCAGGCAAAGCACACCGCCCAAAATGATTTGCAACAACGCTGTCACCATCAGCGCCAGCGACGGGGCCCGCATATTGCCCGTGCCTCGCAAGACCGAAGCCAGCGTATTGATGAGCCAGACCAACAGGGCACCGGTGAACAACACGCCGGAATACCGCACCGCCTCTTGAAGCACGTCACCCCTGCCGCCGAGCAGTTCGTACAAGTGGGGACCAAAGGCCAAAAAGATGGCGCTGTAGATCACGCCTGCCCCCAGTCCAATCAGCAGTGCATGCAGCAGCAGGGTTTGTGCACGTGCTGCGTCCGATGCGCCCAAGGCGCGGCTGATGGACGCCGACACACCGCCCCCCATGGCTCCAGCCGACATCATTTGTGTGAGCATGGCAAACGGAAACACCAAGGCCATGGCGGCCAATGGTGCAGTGCCCAGACGGCCCACGTAGTAGGTTTCGGCAATACCGACCAGAACGGTCATCACCATGGCCAAGACATTGGGGGCCGCCAGCCGCAGCAAGGTGGGCAAGATCGGGCCGTGCAGCATGCGCTGCAAATCAGGGTGCGGTGTGCTCATGGCCGCATCTTGGCATCTGGTGCGGCCCGGGTGGTGGACTTAGGCGACAGGAACTTGTGTCGGAGGACATTGCAGCACCTGGTCCATCGGCCCATTCAGCAGGCGACACACCACCCAGCGGGCTTCAACAGGCGAAACCACCGCAGGTTCGGCCAACAGGCCCAGCTCACATTGGGTCAGCACCAACTCTTCGGTGATGCCCAGCGTGAACTGCATGTTGGCCGCTTTTTCGGTCAACAAGTTGGCCAAGTCGTCGCACAGCTCGTAGCGCTCGGCCATCTCGCGGTGGCCGATGCTGGGCTTGATCTTGCCAGGCGGCACATACAGCGCCGTGAAGCTCTCGGGCAGGTAGATCTGGCTGTCGTTGCTCATGCTCGGGTCAGGCTTTTTTGACGAATTCGGTTTTGAGCTGCATCGGGCCAAAACCTTCGATCTTGCAGTCGATGTCGTGGTCACCTTCGATCAGTCGAATGTTTTTGACCTTGGTGCCGACCTTGACGACCGAAGACGATCCCTTGACTTTCAAGTCCTTGACCAGGGTGACAGTGTCGCCGTCTTGCAGCATGTTGCCGTTGGCGTCTTTCCAAACTTTGACCACGTCCGCGGCAGTGGCTTCGGCGAAGTTCCATTCGTGCCCACAGCTGGGACAGATCCACAGGTTGCCATCTTCGTAGGTGTATTCATCGTGGCATTTCGGGCAGGCGGGCAGGGTGCTCATGGGGTTTCCTTATCGGGCTGGAGGATAAACCATGGGGACCCGCGCTCAACCGTGCGGCGCAGCTTTCACAAACGCACCGCCCTGGTAAATGGCTGCCGGGTCCTTGGTGTCGATGACTGGTTGGCGTGCTTCCACGGCGCTGCGGAACACGTCCGACGAGTCCTGAGGGCGGTAGCCGATGTGTTTGGCATGGGTGTTGTCCCACCAGGTGGTCTGGTTGTCTGACATGCCGTAGATGATGCTGTGGCCCACAATGGGGGCGGTCAGTGCTGCGACGATCAGGCGTTCTAGATCGTCGTAACTCAGGTAGGTGGCCAGCATGCGGCGGTCGCGTGGCTCGGTGAAAGATGAGCCAATGCGGATGCTCACCGTCTCGATGCCCCAGCGGTCCCAATACAGCTGCGCCAAGTCCTCACCAAAGGCTTTGGACAGACCGTAAAAACCATCGGGCTTGGGTGGCATGCGGGTGTTGACCACTTCGTCTTGCCGGTAAAAACCGGTCACGTGGTTGGAGCTGGCAAATACGATGCGGCGGACGCCCTTCAGGCGTGCGGCTTCGTATAAATTGACCATGCCCACGATGTTGCCTGCCAGGATGGGCGCCCAAGGCTGTTCGGTGGACACACCGCCCATGTGCACCACGGCGCTCACGCTGTCGAGCAAGGCCATCATCTGGTCGGCGTCTTCCAGCGCAGCGATTTGCACCTCTTCGCCAGCGGCAGCCGCACTCAGGTCGCGGCGGTGGCTCACGCGCAGCACATCGCAATAGGCTTTCAGGCGCGGGCGCAGCTCTTGGCCCAGGTTGCCGCCAGCGCCCGTCAGCAGCAGGCGCGGGAACTTCAAGGGGGATGCGGATGGATTGAGCATGGTGTTCTTTGCTTTCAGTCTTTAAAACGATCGGCCAGGGCTTGGGCGCTGTCGCGCAGCACGTTCTGGTCAGCCCCCACGGCCACAAACAGGCAGCCTTGCGCCACATAGTGTTTGGCCAGGGCTTCGTCGCCCGTCAAGATGCCCGCGGCTTTGCCGCAAGCGCGGATGCGCGCAATCGCTTCATCGATCACCTTGAGCACATCGGGGTGCTTGGGGTTGCCCAAGTGGCCCAAAGCCGCTGATAAATCACCGGGGCCGATGAAGATGCCATCGACGCCTTCGACCTTGGTGATTTCTTCGATGTTTTTCAGGCCTTCGACGGTCTCGACCTGCAGCAGCACGCAGATTTCTTCAGCGCTACGTTGGGCATAACCTTTGACACGGCCGTAGTTGCTGGCGCGAGGCGCACCGGCATAACCACGAACACCTTGTGGTGGGTAGCGCGTGTACGACACCGCCTTGCGGGCTTCCTCGGCGGTCTGGATGTAGGGCACCAAGAGGGTTTGCACGCCGATGTCAAGCAAGCGCTTGAAGGTCACCATGTCGTTCCACGGTGGGCGCACGATGGGCGTGGCCGTGCCGCCTTGCATGGCTTGCAACTGGGCCAACACATCGGGCACTTCGTTGGGCGAGTGCTCCATGTCCAGCAGCAGCCAGTCGTAGCCGCAGTGGGCCAGGATTTCGATGCTGATGGGGCTACACAGGTGTGACCACAGGCCGATTTGCTTTTGGCCACTCAGGATGGCGTGTTTGAAACGGTTGATGGGGAAGTCCATGGAGTGCTCCTCAAACTGCTGTGGTGTGGCTGATCTGAAAGTTGGCGGCGATCTCAAGGGCGCGCACCAGGCCCGAGTGGTCCCAGCCTGCACCGCCGTGGGCCACACAGCTGTTCATCAGCTGCTGGGTGCTGGCGGTGTTGGGCAGGCTCAGGCCCATGGCCTTGGCACCTTCCAGCGCCAGGTTCAGGTCTTTCTGGTGCAACTCGATGCGGAAACCCGGCTTGAAGGTGCGCTGGATCATGCGCTCGCCATGCAATTCCAGAATCCGGCTGGTCGCCAAGCCGCCCATCAGCGCCTGCCGCACTTTGGCCGGGTCGGCACCGGCTTTGGCGGCAAACAACAGGGCTTCGCCCACGGCCTCGATGTTGAGCGCCACGACAATTTGGTTGGCCACTTTGCAGGTCTGGCCGCTGCCGTTGTCACCGATCAGGGTGATGTTCTTGCCCATCAGCGCGAACAGGGGTTGCACTTTGTTGAAGGTCGCTTCCGAGCCGCCGACCATGATGGTCAGACTGGCCGCTTTGGCGCCCACTTCGCCGCCTGAGACGGGGGCGTCCAGGTAGTCGCAACCTAGCGCATTGATCTTGGCCGCGAACGCTTTGGTGGCGATGGGGGAGATAGAGCTCATGTCCACCACGGTTTTTCCTGTGCTGAGACCTTGTGCAATGCCTTTGTCGCCAAACAGCACATCGGCCACATGCGGGGTGTCGGGCACCATGGTGAAGATGATGTCGGCTTTTTGTGCGACCTCTGCCGGGCTGGCGCACGCCTGCGCGCCTTGCGCCATCACAGCAGCAGGCACGCCGCTGCGTGAAAAAGCAAAGACCTCGTGACCACCGGCCAGCAAATGTCCGGCCATGGGTGCGCCCATGATCCCTAAGCCAATGAATCCGAGTTTCATGATGGTTCCTTTGGAGTGAATCACCTTGCGTGCTCAACGCACCATGCAAGGCATTTTGTTGTTGAATTTCCAGCCGGGCATCAGGTACTGCATGGCGATGGCGTCATCGCGTGCGCCCAGGCCGTGCTGCTGGTAGAGCTGGTTCGCTTGCATCACCGCGTCCATGTCCACCTCGATGCCCAGGCCGGGTTGGGTGGGCACATCGACGTAGCCGTCTTTGATTTGCAGCGGGTCTTTGGTCAGGAACTGGCCGTCTTGCCAGATCCAGTGCGTGTCAATGGCGGTGACCTTGCCCGGTGCCGCTGCGGCGCAATGGGTGAACATGGCCAGCGAAATGTCGAAGTGGTTGTTGGAGTGCGAGCCCCAGGTCAGGTCGTACATCTGGCACAGCTGGGCCACGCGCACCGAGCCTTGCAGCGTCCAGAAATGCGGGTCGGCGAGCGGAATGTCGACCGACTGCAGCTGGATGCTGTGGGCCATCTCGCGCCAGTCGGTGGCCACCATATTGGTCGCTGTCAGCAAACCCGTGGCACGGCGGAACTCGGCCATGACTTCACGGCCCGAGAACGCACCTTCTGCGCCGCAGGGGTCTTCGGCATAGGCCATGGTGCTGCGGTGATCGCGCAGC
>CAYRBW010000081.1:617-9337 GCA_964422575.1 uncultured Limnohabitans sp. | reverse complement strand
ACGCCACCCAAGTGGCCGCCCTCACGCCAGCACAAGTGCTTGTGTTGAGTTCGACCCAACTGGACGCTCTGGCCGTGGCCTCAACCCCCACAAGTGCCCCGACGCTGACCAACGACACAACACCGACCCTCACGGGCACCTTCACAGGCATCTTGCCCACGGGCGCTGAAATCCGTGTGTACGACGGCACCACTGATTTGGGTGCCGCCTTGATCACGGGCAGCACCTGGTCGTTCACACCCACCGTGGCCATGACGGCACAAGGCGCGCACAGCCTGACAGCGAAGGTCCAAGTGTCTGGTGGCAACAGTGGCACAGCCAGTGCAGCGTTTGTCTTGACGCTCGATTCCCTGGGGCCAGACGTCACCGCGGCATACAACACCGGTGAAAACACCACAACAGACACCGCGCTCCGCACCATCACCTTGGTGGGCAGCGACGCCAACGGCCCTGTGACCTACTCGGGCCTCACAGGCGATGACGCTGCCAAGTTCACCCTTTCGGGCAATACGCTGACCTTTGTGGGGCAGACCGACTTCGATGTGCCAGATGACGTGGGCGCTGACCGCGTTTACAACGTGAGTGTCATTGCCGCCGACGCGCTGGGCAACACCACCACACAAGCCATCACCATCAACCTGCAAGACGTCAACGAAGCGCCCACCAGCGTGGGCACAGCGCCCTCACGCATCGCCATAGTCGGCGCAATCTTCAGCGTGGGCATGAACAGCTACTTCGCAGACGTAGACACCGGTGGCCTGACCGGGGGCACCTACAGCGCCACGGGCCTGGGCAACGGTTTGAGCATCAACGCCAGCACAGGCGTCATCAGCGGCACGGCGCTGGCCAGTGCGGCAGCAGCACCCACGGTGGTCACCTTCACCGATGCAGGTGGCCTGTCCACCACCCAAACTTTCAACCTCCAAGCGAAGACCCCCCCTTATGTGGGCTATCGGCTGGCCTCCCACAGTTCCAACAGCAACACCCATACTGTTCAGGGCGCGGGCATCACCCCTTTTATGGACTCAGCAACTAGCTTAGGCACGATATTCCAAACTACAGCGCTGACGAGTTTCGGCAACAATGGCACGGCCTTCACGGTTGTGGTATCCGGTGTTCTAGATTGTGTCTGGTGGGACTTGGCCACGGGTACGCAGCAATTGATCACCCACAGTGCGGCAGCAGGCAACACCACCAGTAATCAGGTGAGCGGAGCCACACTTGATGCCATGTCCGCAAACGGCGCAGGGGTGGTGTTCAGCTCTATGAGCGCCTCACAATATGGCAACAACGGGACCGCGTTCAATGATACGGCGGGGGGGGTAGGCACCACCACAGACATTTTCTGGTGGGACAGAGCCACGGGCACGCAGCAGCTGATCACGCACAGCTCGGCGGCAGGCAACACCACCAGTGCGGCCACCGTTAGCTCGGTCTTCCGGGGCGTCGCTGATGACGGCTCAGGCGTGGTTTTTAGCAATCCAAACGCCACACATTTTGGCAACAACGGCGTGGCATTCACCGATGCAGGAACTACGGTCACCGATCTTTTTTGGTGGGACAGTGCCACGGGCACACAACAGTTGATCACCCACAACTCCGTGGCAGGCAACACCGCCAGTGCGTCAAGCACCGGTGCCAGCTACCTGGCCATCGCCCCCAACAGCTCGGCTGTGTTGTTCAGCCACATGAACGCAACACAGCTTGGCAACAATGGCACCGCGTTCACCGATGCGGCGACTACGGTCACCGATCTTTTTTGGTGGGACAAAACCACAGGCACACAAAAGCTGATCACCCGCAGCGCCGCAGCAGGCCAAACAGCCAGTACCTTAACTGTTGCCCCCAACAACGCCATAATTTCTCCAGACAGTTCAGGGGTGGTTTTTAACCTGGTTAATGCCACACATGCTGGCAACAACGGCGTGGCGTTCACCGATTCAGCGCCCACATCTGCTGACCTGATTTGGTGGGACGTGGCCACGGGCACGCAGCATCTGATCAGCCACAGCGCCGTTGCGGGCAATACCGACACTGGCGCGACGGATGCCTCACTCAGAACCATCGCCAGAAACGGCTCAGGGCTCGTGTTCAGCAGTGTGGACGCCACGAAGTTGGGCAACAATGGTGTGGCTTTCAGCGATGCGGCAACCACGCTCGCAGACTTGTTTTGGTGGGACAAAGCCACGGGCACGCAGCAGCTGATCAACCACAGCGCCGCTGTTGGGCACACCATCAGTGCGTCCACCAGCGCCACCACATCCCACGGCATCAGTGCTGACGGCTCAGCCGTGGTTTTTAGCAATGCAAATGCCACAGCATTTGGCAACAACGGCAACGCGTTCACCGATGCGCAGACTGCGGTCACGGACTTGTTTTGGTGGGACAAAGCCACGGGCACACAACAGTTGATCACCCACAGCGCCATCAGCAACACCGACAGTCAGGCAGTCAACCCCTCCGCGCTCCAGTCGATAGGCAAAGACAGTGCGGGTGTTGTGTTCAGCAACTACAACGCCAGACTGTTTGGCAACAACGGCGTGGCATTCACCGATGCAGCGCCTGCGACTATCGATTTGTTTTGGTGGGACAAAACCAGCGGCACGCAACAGCTGATCACACACAGTGCATCAAGTGACACACACAGTGCGGCAACGAACAGCTCCGGCTTCCGTGCTTCGTTGCACGATCACAGCGTCATCTTCAGCAACGTCAATGCGACCTACTTTGGCAGAAACAACAATGCATTCACAGACAGCAATACCAGCGAAACAGATTATTTCTTGTGGGATGCCGCCACGGGCGACATCCGTTTGCTGACGGCCACTGCATCGAATCCCGTGGCGTCTGCGGGAGTCGCTTGGTCCCTAGCCAACGTCAGTGACGATGGCAACTGGCTCTACCTGTCGGCGAGCAATGTCTCCAGCCTGCCCAGTGTTGCGGGGGCGGCGATGACCGATGGGGGAATCACCGCACGCGATACCATTGCAATCCCATTGAGTCTGCTGGACTTGGCGACGGCCTTCGACAATGGAGACAACACCTTCGACAACAAGACCAGCTTGACAAGTTACACGCTCAACGGTTTTGTCAAAGCCAATCAACAGGTCACGCTCAAAGACAATGGCGTTGATGTGGCCACCGCCACAGCCAATGCGCAGGGCACCGCCGTCTTCAACCTGACGGGCGTGAGCAGCGGCAACCACGTCTACACCTTGTATGACACGAGCACCAGCAGCCAGATCAACTTGTCAGCCCTTGATTTTGATTTTCTGAGCCAAGGGGCCAGATTGAATGTGACTGTTTTGTAACAGTGCCATGGGCAAAGGTTTGTGATGAGACAGCGTGTGGCTGGGCTGCACGCTGTCATGCATCACACCCATTGACCATACACAAAACCGTTTGCTTGGCGGCTGGTGGCGGTCAGTCTCAGGCACAGCCACACAAGTGCCATCAGCTTGCATATTGCAAAATCGTTCGTATCAGAACGCCGCGATCAAATGGTTTGCGCAACACCTCGCTGATACCAACTTCTAAACAATCCTTAATGGCTGCATCAGCCACGTTGGCCGTCAGGGCAACCACCGGAACATCGCACAAGGGGGGTGGGCACTCTGCCCGGATGATGCGGGTCACTTCAATGCCTGAGTTGTCAGGCATGATCAAATCCATGAGCACGAGGTCATAACGATTGACCCGCATTTTTGCAATGGCTTCGGTACCGTTTCGAGCCTCATCGATGATCGCGTTTGGTAAATCTCGCGCAATGGTGGCAGAAGCAACCAGTCTGTTGATTGCATGGTCATCCACCAATAACAGGTATATTTTTTGTGAATGGGTTTCAGTGACGTCTGCGGCCTTGCTTGCAATTGGGGCTTTGGCAATTTGGATGGGGCAGCGCACTTCAAAGGTCGTGCCAACACCCACTTGACTGTCAAGTGTGATGGTGCCTCCCAAGTTGATGATCAGGTTCTTCGTGATCGACAAACCCAATCCATTGCCGCGCAGCGCATTGTCATGACGAATGTTGCCTTGTGCTTGCACAAAGGGTTCAAAAATGCGATTGAAATTTTCTTTGGCGATCCCAACGCCTGAGTCGTGCACAATCAAAATGAGCGTGCCAGTTTCAGCGTCTTGCGGATGAGGGTCGAACCTGACTTGTGTGGTCACCGAACCGTGGGGGGTGAATTTCAGGGCATTGCCCAATAAATTGAGAAAAATTTGCGTTAGCCGATGAGGATCTATGCGAACCCATTGCGGCAAACTGTCATCGAGCTCAAGTGTGAAGTTGAGTGCCTGCTCTGCCGCCTTGGGGGCCAAAGATTCATGTGTTTCTTTGAGAACTTGACTCAGATTGACGGTTTGTGGTGACAGGACCAATTTGCCTTGTTGAATTTGTGAGAAGTCCAACAAGTCGTTGATGACTGTGAGCAAATGTGATGCTGAATTTTGTGCGCCTTGTACGTAACTTAATGCTTTTGCAGTGAGCTGATCGGTGGTGCGCAACAGGCCAAGGTATCCCACCAAGGCATTGAGTGGGGTGCGCATTTCGTGACTGACGGTCGCCAAGAATTTGTCTTTGTGTTCGTGTGCTTTTTGCAAGTCTTGCGACAAATTTTTCAGAGTACTGTTGTTGCGCTCAATGTTTCGAATGTGCTGTGCGTTGACTGAGTCATATGTGAGAACGAGCAAAACTTGGGTGATGCACAACATCCCTATCATAAAAGCGCTGAGTGTCAATTCTTGATGGTCAATGCCACTTTTGTACGGAATCAGTCCTTGGGTTTGTGCAAAATAAACGGTCACCACAGAAACAAAAGAAATGATTAACCAGACATAGCTCAAGCGCCGCGATACAGTAAACAAGGGCAAGATGGGGACAATGCCCATCCACACCATCAATGGGGAAGCCACCCCGCCGGTGTAGTAGGCGTTGTACAAAATAACCCACATCGCTGTTGTTTGGTACACACTCTGCAGCAATGCCAAGGAAACACCTGTTCGCCACAAGACCAGCAATCCTGCAATGATGACTGCGCAAAGTGCAGACGTCCACGAGGGACGCGATAGCCCGGAGTAAGCCAGAAGAGGCGATAGCAACGATAGGCAAATGATGGACAGGACCGCGATAGATAAAAAATAGTAATGTTCAACGCTGCGCAGTTGAGGCGGTAACTTTTTAAGGATGCGCTTGTAAAGGCCGCGGCTTTTGTATCTTGACATGTTGTATGTTCCTTGGTTACCAAGCTTTCGCAACTTGAAAGCCCGCAGTTCTGAGTCTGAACCGATGCGTGAAAGGGAGGTCAGCGGTGTCGTTGTATTGGCTCAACAGCATATTGAGTGGGGTCTGAGAACTCAACTTCCAGGAGGCTGCAATGCTTTCACCTCCCTGGCTCAGCATTGGCATGTTATGGATGGATTGCGTATTCACATCCAGGGCGTAGATCTTTTGACCCCGCTCGCCGACGCCTACCGTGACACTGACTGGAGCCCCTGCCCTATTTTGTTGAGGCGTTGGCACGATGGCTTGCATGCCAATGCGGGTCGATTGCAGGCCTGTGCGAAAGCCCCAACTTTGATTTTTTTCACCTGTCAAACGAATACTCCTAAATGCCAAAAACGAAATGGGCTCTCAATGGTGAAAAATGACAAATACCCAGCCCGTGCTGATTTTTCAAGGCCAACGCATTCGACTAGTTGCCGGACATAGCTGACACCGCTGAATTGAATTGCCCTGCATCTTGGGCACTCACCACTGCAAGCATCACAAAAAATGCAAAAAATAAATTGATCGAGCAATATTCATGAATTTACAGCTTTATTGCTTTTTACAAAGGGGATTTTCCATGCAATCGGTAATTTTTCCGATTCCATGTGTAATTTTTTAGAAATTTTTCAACTCATCAAAGACGTGTTTGCATTTCAAGGTGTGTAGCCCTGTGCACAGGGTGGCCTATCAGGTCGTCGTCATTTCCAATTTTGCCTGCGCCCGCAGGGGGTGGAGGCCTCCAAAAACAACCGAAGCACTCTTGCGCTGAGGACACCATGCCCACAGCCGTCCCCCAGTGGGATCGGCCCCCACTTTGGTGTGGCCTGTGCGCCCGGTTTGTGCCGAGAGTCTGCTGAGCTGCCCACGGATACAAAGCAGCCGTTACGCCGTATGGCGCGCCCATGTCGGCAGTGGTGCCGATTTGTGCAACACATCCTGGTGCAACCAGATGGCACTCTTGTGCGCACGCTCGGCCACGGTTTCCAGTGGCAATTGCTGGTAGTCGTCGTTGAAAACCTCGAAGCTGTAATCGCCCCGGTAACCAATGCGGTCCAGCCGCAGCACCAGATCGGCCAGTTGCTCGCTGTGCACCCCCTCCCCGGGGAACACTCGGAATGTGCGGGCGGTGGTCATGCGCTCTTCAAATGTGGGGGTTTCTTGCCACATGAAGTCCGACAATTGGACGAGGAAGATCTTGGAGGAGTCCAACTCTTCGATCGCATCCAGGGACGTTTTTGCCGCAAAGATGTGGAAGGCGTCAATGCCTAGGCCCAAGTTAGGACAGTCGGCACGGCAGACCACATCCCAACTGGTGGTGAATTCATTGACTGTGCGGCCCCAAGACAAGGCTTCGTAGGCGACCTTGATGCCCAATGGCACGGCCAGCATGGCCAGCTTCTTCAGGTCGGCCGCGATGTGGTCCAGGTCTTGTGTGGCATGGCGGGAGGTGGACGAGCAGGCCAGCAAAACCTTGCTGCCTGTGGCGGCACACATTTCGAGCATGGCTTTGGCAATGTCGAGCTTGTAACTGTGCAGATGACCCGACAGCCCCTCGAAGTCACGCAATACCTGAAACCCAGTGGGCCGCATGCCGCTTTGTCGCACGGCCTCCACTGCCGCACTGACACCACCCGGGTGCGTCACTAAATCCCGCGCCATGAGCATCACTTGCGTAAAACCGGCAGCTTTCATGGCGGCCAGTTTGGCCTCCAGCGTGCCGGCCATGGTGATGGTGTCCATGCCGTAGCCGTCGAGCAAGTTCATGCGCGGCCTCACTTGTGGACGAGTTCAAAGGCCACCGAACCCAGTGCAGCGCGGGTTAAAGCGCCACGGTCTTCGGGGTGCAGTTGGTTCGATTCAACAAACTCCACACCCCGCGCTTTGAGCGCGGCCACTGCTTGGCCCACGTCGGGCACGCCTAAGCCGATGCGTTGCAAGCATTCCGGGCTGTCATCACTGTCCATCCAGGGCTCGGGCTCGATCAGTTGCCACAAGAAACTGCTGCATGGACTCTGCATCAGCTTACCTTTGGGCAAGATGCCAAAACGCTCTTCGTCGGGGATGCAAGAAAAGTCGAACATGTGTTCGTAGTAAGTCTGCCAATCGGCACTGCGGCCAGCACCGATGTACTGCACCACACCAAAATAGCCCATGCCCGTCAGCGCAGGCGGATTCGGGTCTACCGTGGGGATGGGCTTGAAGTCGATGTCATAGATCGAGAATTCTTGCCAACGGTCCACAAAATAAAAACGGCTGCCACCCGGTCCATGGATGGCAGGAATGTGCAATTCCATCGCCTGCGCATGGCTGCCCACGCTCCAAGCACCCAGCGCCATACAACGGTGGTGCGCCTTGAGCGCATCTTGCACACGAAATGCCACCGCTGAAATCACCGGCTGGCCGTCCACCGTGCCACTGACCCGCGCATCGTCTGGGCTGGCGTTGACCACCAGATTCATCGTGCCTTGGCGGTACAGCGTCACTTCACGCGAGCGGTGACGGGCCACCGGGCGAAAGCCCATGTTTTCCAGCACCTGCCCCAGCGCCTGGGGGTGGTTGGTGGCGTATTCGATGAATTCAATGCCCGCAATGCCCAAGCGGTTGGGCATGTCAGGCACGGCTTCGCGGTGCACTTTGTTCAAGGTCATCTCAGGCTCCAGTCGGGTGCGCCATCGCACAAGGAAACAGGCTCAATAACTCAGCCGCGCCACACGGCGCAGGACAGCGGCGGTGGTTGTGGGCAAACCAAAATATTCCAGATATGCCGGGATCTGCTCGTACAGCATGTCGGTGCCCACTTGGGTGCGGCAACCGCGTGCTTGGGCAGCGGCCAAAAATGCAGTGGTCTCGGCTTTCATCACCACTTCGCCCACGAAGGTGTCGGGCGACAAGTGGGACACATCCATGGGAAAAGGGTCCCCTTCGTTCATGCCCATGGGTGTGGCGTTGACGACCAGCTCATGTTCAGCCGGGTCGTTGGAGCCGGTGCGCACGTCAATCTGGGGGTAGCTGTCTTTCAGCCGCTTGGCCAGCGCTTCACAGCCTGTGGTGTTCACATCGAACAAACTGATGGCCGCGATGCCCGCCCCCGCCAGGGATGCAGCAATCGCACAGCCCACGCCGCCCGTGCCCACGACCAGCACGCGTTTGCCCGTCAAATTGACGCCCTTGCGCTGCACGCCACGCACAAAACCCGCGCCATCAAACATGTCGCCTACAAGACGGCCATCCGCCATGCGCTTGACCGCATTGCACGCACCAGCCACACGCACGGTCGCGGTGACTTCATCAAGCAAGGCCACGGTCGTGACCTTGTGCGGCATGGTGATCAATGCGCCCCGAATGTTCTCTAAGGTGAACACCGACTTTAAAAATTGCGGGTAGTTCTCGCTCTTGCAAGCCATGGGAACCACCACCGCGTTGATGCCCGCTTCTTCAAAGTACGGGTTGT
>CAYRBW010000081.1:0-607 GCA_964422575.1 uncultured Limnohabitans sp. | reverse complement strand
ACTTGAAGGTGTGCGTTGGGTACCCAATGTGGGCAATGAACTCGGTGTTGCCGTTGATCATGTCGAATTTCAAAAAACCAAATAAGACCCGCTGGTGCACGGACCCAGCCCATGGGGGGCGATGTGAGGCCCGCAGACCAGGTCACGAGGCGGTCAAAGACCCGACTGAGCCCGCCTGCGCTGACCGCACAGGGCGGGCTGAAGCAGCGGGTTTACTTGCCCGACTTTTTGGCGGGCGCGGCAGCGGCTGTGCGCACCTTGTCGATTTCAGCTTGCAGTTCCTTGACCAGATCCTGGCCCACGGTGACGCCGTATTTGGCGGTGACGGGGCGCATCTTGTCGCGCAGTTTGGCCATTTCGGCTTCTGGCAACTGGGTCACTTGCATGCCATTTTTCTTCAAATTTTCCGTGATGCTGGATTCCAGAGCACGGGCTTTTTCGCGCTGGAATTTGGCCGATTCGGTGGCCGCATCGGCCACGATTTTTTTCTCGGCTGCCGACAGTTTTTCCCAGAACTTCTTGCTGATGATGACCGACTGGGGGTTGTACTGGTGACCGGTCAGGGCCAGGTGCTTTTGCACTTCGTACAGCTTGGCACCGTTGATGG
>CAYRBW010000080.1:0-9369 GCA_964422575.1 uncultured Limnohabitans sp. | reverse complement strand
CCAGCAGGCTGGCTTCAGAAATATCGTCGGAATACGCAAACGCCGTCTTCTCGCCACTGACAGCGCGTACGCCGACACCTTGGTCAATGCTGAAGCTGCCGGTTTTGACGATGCCTTCTTCGAGGCTCCAGCCTTCGGAGCGGGTGTATTGAAAATACAGATCGGCGTCATCGACCGCATGCGCCTTGATGGCGTTCAGCGCTTGAGTCAGGTGGGTTTCGTTCAGACCAAACGGGTCAAGCAGCAGGGACTTGGCCGTGGCCAAGCGTTCGATGGTGGGTTCGCGTGAAATCATGGTGGTCATTGTAGGGACTGATCAAGACCCCTGCCCACTGCGGACACAAGCCAAGGCCAGCGGCCAGCTCAGCGCTGGCGCATGAGTTTGAACAAGGCCGCATCGTCCAGATCGGCCCAACCTTGGCCAAGGGCTTGGCGTTCGTGTCATGGACAGCCACCGACCACCCCCGTTGGCGCAAGCGTGCGAGCATGCCTGCGCCCATGTGGCTGACACCCACGATGCAGATGGGTGTCAGAAGGTTCATGTTTGCACCAACTGCTTGGCTTTGGCGATCGACATCAAGATGCCCAGCGCCAAACCCAAGGTGACCATGGCTGTGCCGCCGTAACTGATGAAGGGCAAAGGCACGCCCA
This sequence comes from uncultured Limnohabitans sp., assembly GCA_964422575.1. Classification (GTDB taxonomy): domain Bacteria; phylum Pseudomonadota; class Gammaproteobacteria; order Burkholderiales; family Burkholderiaceae_C; genus Limnohabitans_A. The sequence continues at coordinate 8,718 of CAYRBW010000080.1, read as the reverse complement.
CCACAGGCAAGATACCACTGACCATGCCCATGTTCACAAAAGCGTAAGTGAAGAAAATCATGGCCATGCTGCTCGCCAGCAAACGACTGAACAAGGTGGGGGCCTCGGTCGCAATCACCAAGGCTCGGTAGACCAAAAAGAAAAACCAGAAGATCAGGAACAAGCCCCCCACAAACCCGAACTCTTCGCCGTAGGCCGCAAAAATGAAGTCGGTGGTGCGCTCAGGAATGAACTCCAAGTGGGTTTGTGTGCCTTGCATGAAGCCCTTGCCCCAGAACCCACCCGAGCCGATGGCGATCATGCCTTGGATGATGTGAAAGCCCTTACCCAAAGGGTCACGTGCCGGGTCCAGCAGGGTGCACACGCGTTGGCGTTGGTACTCGTGCAACACCCGCCAATCCACACCGTCGGCACACAAAGTGGGCTCCATGATGACCAGAATCACCACACCCACGAGGCCCAAGAGGACTGGGGGCAAGATCCAACGCCATTTGAGTCCTGCAAAGAAAATCACAGCCAGACCAGCGGCCAAGACCAGCAAGGAAGTGCCCAAATCAGGCTGCCTCATGATCAAGCCCACCGGTACAACCAAAATAAGCAAGGCCACGGCAAAATCAAAAGGCCGAAGCTGACCTTCGCGTTTTTGAAACCATGCGGCCAGCATCAGGGGGAGCGCAATTTTCAGAATTTCGCTCGGTTGGATCACCACCCCCAAATAGATCCATCGCCGAGCCCCTTTTTTGGTGATTCCAAAAATAGCCACCGCCACCAGCAAAATCACCCCCACGGTGTAGACGGGAACTGCCCAAGCCATGAGTTTTTGAGGTGGCATTTGGGCCACCACGAACATGATGCCCCCCGCCAGAAGCATGTTTCGACCATGGTCCACAAACCGGGTGCCATGGTCATGGCCCGCAGAAAACATGATCAACAAACCCGCGCATGCGAGCATGAACACGGCAAATGCCAAGGGGCCGTCAAAGCCCTTGAGCAGATGCCTCACGTGCTGAAACAGCGTCGGTTTTTGAATGACTGGACCCATGACCCGGATTATCTCAGGCAGCATGGAGCCCATGCGCGCAGCAATTCCATCAATGACTGCGCCCGCTGCGGAACATCCCGTGGGTTTTGCGGTTGAGCACGCCTTGGGCAGCGAACTTATTCATGGATGGGCTCGCGTGGGCGTGGGTGATGGCCATGCCCAAAGCATCGGCGGCGTCTTGGCGGGGCACGACCGGCAGCTGCAACAAGCGTTTGACCATCTCCTGAATTTGTGATTTGGCGGCGCGTCCGTGCCCTGTGACAGACTGCTTCATCTGCAAGGCGGTGTACTCGGCCACAGGCAAGTCGCAAGACACCAGCGCCGTCACACAACAGCCCCGGGCCTGCCCCAAGAGCAGCGTCGCTTGCGGGTTGATGTTGACAAAAACGATTTCGACTGAGGCCACATCGGGTTGGTAACGGGCATTGATTTCGCGGATACCGTCGTAAATCACCTTGAGCCGGGCCGGCAAATTGCCCATTTCTTCGCGCGTGGTTTCGATCACACCGCTCGCCACGTATTGCAGGCGAGAACCGGTCATGTCCAGCACACCGAAGCCGGTGGTCTGCAAGCCCGGGTCAATGCCCAAAATGCGCAGGGTTTGCGGCGCGTGCGTGGTCAGTGAACTCATGGAAGAACCACGTCACCCATGCGGGCCATGATGGTTTCGGCGCGGTTGGCCAAATAGGCCGATTGCGCGCGTTGCTCGAAATATCGGGGACGGGGCAACATGACGGCCAAGCGCGCAGCTTCCCAATCGCTCAGACGCGCCGCACTTTTTCGGAAGTAATGTTGGGCCGCCGCCTCGGCACCAAAGACACCTTCACCCCACTCCACACTGTTGAGGTAAATCTCCAGAATGCGTGATTTGGACAACAAGGCCTCCAACGTCACCGTGATCAGCATCTCCTGTCCCTTGCGCAGAAAGGTGCGCTCACCCGACAGAAAAAGGTTTTTGGCCAATTGCTGGGTGATGGTCGAGCCGCCCACAATTTTCACCGGGGCGATTTTGGCGTTTGCTCGCCTTTGGACACGCTGTTCGGCCACAGCTTTGGCCTTCGCATTTTTCTCCCAGGCTTTCTCAAGTGACTCCCACCAAATGCCGCTGTGCTGTGTGAAGGTCCCGTCCTCTGAGGCGATGACGGCCCGCTGCAGGCTGCTGGCGATGTTTGGACGCGCCACCCACTCTTGCCGCCAAGGCAATTGACCTTGTCGGGTGACGATCTGCCAGATCTGAGAACGCTCAAAGCTGGTGGATTGGGGGGCCAACACAGCCATGCTGGCAATGCGCAAGGCAAAAAACACCTGCAAACCCAACAAAGCGAGCACCACCAACAAAAACCAACGACCGAAAGCGCGCATCAATATCCTTTGTCTGAATGGTCCAGAGGGCGATCAGGGCTGCTTGGGTCTGTGGCCAACAGGCGCGTTTGCAGTGTGCCCTCTTTCGAAAACTGGAAGCGTGTGACCACCACCAGCTGATCGGCCTGCCGCCGCATGTTAGCGCTGAACGCATCAAAAGGTGCGGCACTGCGCACAATGGCCACCGCCCTCTGGTCCAGCAAAGGCTGGCCCGAAGGGTGCGCCACCTCTGTCTGAATCAAGCGACCACGGGCATCGACCGTCATGACCATGGTGAGCTGACCATAAAGTTTTTGCCCATTGGCCTGCGGAAAATTGAGCGTGCCACGCGTCTCAATGGTCCGCCTCAATTTGTCGTAATACAAGGCATAGACAGCTTCTTGCGTGGCTGGGCTGATGTAGCGCTTTCTCGGACCAGCCTGGGTTTTTTGCACATGCTGCTCAATCTGGGCCAGTTGCCGTGTCAGTTGCTGCTGGCGCTCTTGCCGAGCCTGGCGATTGGGTGCCTGGGCTTTGTCATTCTCGTTGTCCTTTGCCAAGGCCGACAACTCCTGCCGCAGCTGAGTGAGCAGGCGCATTTGTTGCAACTTGAGCGCTTCGATCTGCCGCTGCATGGCACCGATGTCTGTGCCGGACTCGTCGCGCGCCGAAGGCGGCAAGGGTGAACTTGCGCGCATCACTTGGGAGGCATCTCCGCCCCCCGCCAACCGCACTTGCGCCAAGGCTTCTGCGCGATTGGGCGAGGCATCACTGCGGGCGTTCACCAAAATCACCTCCAGCGAGGTGTCCTCAAAAACACGGTTGAAGCTTTCGGGATCGGCAAAACGCCAGCCGATCAAGGCCGCATGAACGGCCATAGAAAATGTCAAGGCCCACAGCAAAGTGCGACGCCTGAACGACTGGCTCAGGCGGGGAAAAAGCCCCGACGAAGCAGGCAGGCTCCCCTCAAGAACCATCGCTTTGCGTGCTGTCATTCAAGTCGACGGCAATCGTGAGCGGTCCCGCTGCGAGGGTTTCGCCCTCTTCTGACTCGTCCCCTTCTGTGTCGGCCGATTCGACCGAGGCATCCAGGTGCGCGGTCACCGTGCCATGCACATCCAGCGCCATCAAATCGACCACCCCCAGCTTCACGCACACACGCGCCCCGCGCATCAAACCCTGTGCGCCCATGACGCTGAACATCAGAGGCAAGGTATCGGCCCGCACCAGCCAGGCGCCGCCCCCCATTTCCTTGACCAGACTGGCGTCCAACTCTTCAATGCCTTGCTGCTGCACATGGCGCAGTGTCCAATAGCGTTCCATGCTGGACTGCACGTTGTTGTAGGCGCTGTAGGTGGCATCAAAGCCGCTGATGATGGAATACAACTGAGCGTCTTTGGGCTTGAAGGGCGCGGCCAAAGCGGCGGTCGCGCCATGCTTGGCACACGCGATGATTTGCCACTGGTTCACCAAGTCGGTGTAACGGCGCAAGGGCGATGTGCTCCAGGCGTAGCTGGGCACGCCAATGCCCGCATGCGGCAACGCCTTGGTGCCCATGCGCACCTTCACGCCTGGGGCCAGGCTGGCTTGGCTGCGGTAAATACCGGGCACACCCAAACTGGCCATCCACTGCCCCCAAGTGCTGTTGGCCAAAATCATGGCCTCGGCCACCATCAAATCCAGCGGCGCACCGCGCTTGCGCGTGCCGATCTGCACGGTCTCTTCGCCTGTCGGGGGGGTGTCGTTGCTGGGGCGATCGAGCTTGAAGCTGTAGTCCGGGCGGTTGAAGTTTTCGGGTTTGCCGCGCACCACTTCGCGCCGCGTTTTGAGGGTTTGTGCCAGACGCCAGAAAAATCCCAATGTGGCACGGCTCACAGGCACATCGGCATGGTCACTCTGGTCTTCGCCTTCGAGCCATTCGCGGGTGATGCGGTCGTCCAACTGGTCATGTCGCAGGTTGACCAGGATCGGCACCCGTTCAATCCGGGTTTCTGTGCTTTGCACTTCCAGCGTGTCTTCTCTGAAGGTCACATACAAGGACACCGCTGGGCAATCACGCCCTTCGATCAGGGTGTAGGCCTGCACCACGCTGTCGGGCAGCATGGTGATCTTGTAGCCGGGCATGTACACGGTTGACAAACGCTGACGCCCCAATTGGTCAATCGCACCGCCGGGGGTCAAAGCCAAGCCCGGTGCTGCGATGTGGATGCCCACGGTGACCTGGCCAGAACCCAGACCTTGCAGCGACAACGCATCGTCAATTTCGGTGGTGTGCGAATCGTCGATCGAGAACGCTTGCACCGGGGCCAAGGGCAATTCGTCGGTGATGGCCGGGGCTTGCAAAGCCGGATAACCTGTGCCTTTGGGAAACAGGTCAAACAAAAAGCGCTGCCAATGGAAATCCCAGGCCGAGGCAATCGCCCCTGCGTTTTGCAGCAAATCCAAGGGGGCGGTTTGACTGGCTTTGCTGGCCTCGACCACAGCTTTGTATTCGGGGGTGTTCTTGTCAGGGCGGAACAAGATTTTGTACAGCTGCTCCCGAATCGGGTCTGGACAAATACCCGCCACCAAATCGGCCGACCAGGCCTCGATCTGTGTCTGAACCTGTTTTTTCTTTTCGATGGCAAGCAAGGCTTGCTGCACGATTTCGACTGGGGCTTTGCGGTAGCGGCCTTTGCCGCCACGCCGAAAATAGTGTGGCGCTTCGTGCAAGCGCAGCAAAGCCGCTACCTGTTGCACGGTGCCAGCACCGTCGCTGAAGTAGTCTTTGGCCAGGTCGGCAAAGCCAAATTCTTCGTCTGAGGCGAATTCGTAGGCCAGCTCCAACTCGATGCTTTGGCTCAAGGCCGCCGCTTCGCTCAGCAAGCTGGCGGGGGTTGGTTTTTCAAACTTGAGCAGCATGGCTGCCGCTTTGACTTTGACCCGTTTGCCCGAGTCGAGCTCCACTTGTGCAGAGGTCTCGGTCTCCGACAGGATGCGTCCGGCCATGAATTTGCCGGCTTCTTCAAATAATGCGTACATGGGCTGATTTTCCCATGCGGTAAGCCCTTGACGGGGGCCGGGGTTCAGGCCAGACGTAAAAATTCAAGGATTTCGGGCAAGTCATCGTCGAAATCGCTCAACGCGTGGTCGCTGCCCTCTAAAAGTCGCACCTTGCCTGCCTGATGCCGGGCCAGCATTTCACGCCAATCCAACACCTCATCGCCCTTGGCGATCACCGCCAGCGTTCGGGCCCTTGCGCTGGGTGGCTGCGCTTCCATGTCGGCGAGTTCTTGCACGTAAGCCGCCTCAAAAAAGATTTTTTGAGAGGGGTCATGCCACGCCGGGTGCTCGCCGATGTAACGCGCCAGATCACGGGCGGGATGCACGGCCGGGTTGAGCAAGACCGCGGGACAACCCAGCTCTTGAGACAGCCAGGCGGCGTAAAAGCCCCCCAAAGAAGACCCAACAATGGCCATCTGTTCCTTGGGCCAAGTCGACACGCCTTGCAACACCATGTTCATGGCCAGCTTGGGCGAAGCAGGCAGTGCAGGGCACCACCACCTGACACCGGGGTGCTGGGTTTGTACGATCTCGGCCATTTTGCGGGCCTTGAGCGAGCTGGGCGAAGAGCGGAAGCCGTGTAAATACAGCAGGTGGGTGACGCGCGACATCACCAAGCAGGCTGCAGGGCTGCAAAGCCGCGAGGCGCTGCTGCTTCCTTGTCAAAGGTGACCACCTCATAGGCATCAGGACGAGACAGCAACTCGCGCAACAAGCGGTTGTTCATGGCATGCCCGGAACGGAACGCGCTGTAAGCAGCCAACAGCGGTTGCCCCAAAATGTACAAATCGCCCATGGCATCCAGAATTTTGTGTTTCACGAACTCGTCGTCGTAGCGCAGGCCGTCTGAGTTGAGGACGCGGTAGTCGTCCATGACGATGGCGTTGTCGAGGCCACCACCCAAAGCCAAACCATTGGCACGCAGCATTTCCACATCTTTGGTAAAGCCAAAGGTTCGGGCGCGGGCGATGTCGCGGGCATAAACACCCTCGGACATGTCAAACACCACTTGCTGCCCGGTGGAGTCCACTGCCGGGTGATGAAAATCAATCTCAAAACTCAGTTTGTAGCCATGGTAAGGCTCCAGCCGGGCCCACTTGATGTTCTCGCCCTCACCTTCCGACACCTCCACCGGTTTGAGCACACGGACAAACTTTTTGGGCTCTTGCTGCTCGACCACGCCGGCACTTTGCAACAAAAACACGAACGACGACGCCGACCCGTCGAGGATGGGCACCTCTTCGGCGGTGATGTCAACGTAAAGGTTGTCAATGCCCAAACCGGCGCAGGCCGACATCAGGTGCTCAACCGTCAGAACTTTGGCCTGTCCCACAGAAATCGTGGAGGCCAAGCGGGTATCGGTCACCGCTTCGGCGTTGACGGGGATGTCAACCGGCTCCGGCAGGTCAATTCGGCGAAACACAATGCCCGTGTTCGGCGCGGCGGGACGCAGGGTCAGCTCAACGCGTTGACCGCTGTGCAAACCGACGCCGACGGCTTTGGTCAAGGTTTTGAGGGTACGTTGAGCGAGCATGCGTGTATTTTAATTGGCCAATGGTTGGATGTACCGCACGTCCTGTGGCATGGCCCGGGACTGGCGTGCGATATTGAGCAGCGAAGCGACGACGAGCCCGAGGGCCTTGGGCTGTGACACAGGACGTTTTGACCTTGAATGCACACAAAAAGGGGTCAGACAGGTTTTCACCCGTCTGACCCCAAAGCACCAGAAATAACTGTCAGATCAACAGATCAGTCTGCTTGCTTGCGCAAGAAAGCGGGGATTTCAATGTCGTCCATACCCGCATTGGCCATGCCGTCAACACGAGCAGCTGCATGGGTGCGGTTGCTGCGCCAGATGGCTGGCGTGTTCATGCCATTGGTTGCAGACGGTGTTGAGCCGTGCAGCGAAGTTGTCACAGCGTCTTGACCACCCATGGTGAAAGGTACGTTATCGGTACCAGTGCGCAGCACCTGCAGCGGAGGGGCCGTGCGGCGTGCGCCCGATTTGGACAAACCTGTGGCCACCACCGTCACACGGATTTCCTCGCCCAGGCTTTCGTCATAGGCAGTGCCGTAAATCACATGGGCGTTTTCAGAAGCATAGGCACGGATGGTGTTCATCGCTTGCTTGGACTCGGACAACTTTAAAGAGCCCTTGGCAGCGCTGATCAACACCAGCACGCCTTTGGCCCCCGACAGGTCCACCCCTTCGAGCAGCGGACAAGCCACGGCTTGCTCGGCGGCGATGCGGGCGCGATCAGGGCCACTGGCTGCGGCCGTACCCATCATGGCCTTGCCAGGCTCGCCCATCACCGTGCGCACGTCTTCAAAGTCGACGTTCACATGGCCGGGTACATTGATGATCTCGGCAATGCCACCAACGGCGTTTTTCAACACGTCGTTGGCATGGGCAAAGGCCTCGTCTTGGGTCATGTCTTCGCCACCAGGCAATTCCAGCAGCTTTTCATTCAACACCACGATCAGCGAATCGACGTTGGCTTCGAGTTCCTGCATGCCAAGGTCGGCATTGGACATGCGACGGCCGCCTTCAAATTCGAAGGGCTTGGTCACCACACCCACAGTAAGGATGCCCATTTCTTTGGCGATACGGGCAATCACTGGCGCTGCGCCAGTACCTGTGCCACCGCCCATGCCGGCGGTGATGAACAACATGTGCGCGCCTTCGATGGCGGCACGGATGTCGGCTTCTGCGCTCTCAGCGGCTTCACGGCCTTTTTCAGGCTTGCTGCCAGCGCCCAACCCGGTTTGACCCAGCTGGATGAAACGGTGCGCCGCGCTGCGGGCCAGGGCCTGTGCATCGGTGTTGGCACAGACGAATTCAACGCCTTGGACTTGGCGCTCGATCATGTGCTCGACCGCGTTGCCGCCGCCGCCGCCGACACCGATCACTTTGATCTGGGTGCCTTGGTTGAATTCTTCGGTTTGGATCATTTCAATGGTCATGGTGCTACTCCTAAATTTGTTTGCAATTGCCGAGATTTTTCTAAATAGTTTTTGTTTGAGTGCGGGGTGTCAACATCGACACGGTCGTGAAACCGGTGGGCTGCTTCTGGCCAAAAATCTTTTTTTCCAGTTCATCAGAAGTTCCCCACAATGAAATCTTTGAAGCGGCCAAAAGCGTTGTTCATGGAGCTCTTCTTTTGGGTGACTTTGTAACCACGCAGTCGGGCCAAACGGGCTTCTTCCAAGAGACCCATCACGGTCGCTGCGCGAGGCTGACTCACCATGTCGGCGAGGCCACCTGCGTATTTGGGCAAGCCACGGCGAACGGG
>CAYRBW010000079.1:1477-9385 GCA_964422575.1 uncultured Limnohabitans sp. | reverse complement strand
AGCCAGCGAAGGCCTGTTCATTGCCCGCGAGCGCCACGTGCAAGCACTGCACAGGGCGCATGAACACCTGAAGGTGGCCGATGCCCATCTGGCTGCCCAAGCCCAAAACCTGGACCTGCTGGCCGAAGAACTGCGCTTAGGCCAAAACGCCCTGAACGAGATCACGGGCGAATTCAGCGCCGATGACTTGCTGGGCGTGATTTTTTCGAGCTTTTGCATCGGCAAATGACCCCTTAATTTGGCGAAACCGTCACCAAGTCCACATCAGGGAAACCCTCAAAAGGTCACGTCAGTGACTCATGCAGCCGCTATGCCGAGAACATGATCATGGTTTGATGCTTTCTTGCACTGCCCACCATGCCAGCCGACTCACAACCCACGCTCAGCCCAGAACAAGACACTTACCTGCGCGGCCGTTCGGATTGGATGGGCGTTTATCTGGTCTTGCACGCTTGGGGCGTCATTGCGTTTGCCATGGCATTTTTCATCGCCTGGCCCAACCCCTTGAGCTTCGTCGTGGCGGTGGTCATCATTGGCGGCAGGCAGTTAGGCTTGGCCATTTTGATGCACGATGCAGCGCACCGTGCGCTGTTCAAAAACACCCGACTCAATGACACGTTGGGTACATTTTTGTGCGGCTGGCCGGTGGGCGCGAGCCTGACGCTGTACCGCCCTTACCACCTGAGCCACCACCGCCACACGCAGCAAAAAGAAGACCCAGATCTGATCCTGTCGGCCCCATTTCCCATCAGCCAAAGCAGCTTTTGGCGCAAGATGCGACGCGACATTCTGGGCATCACGGGCTACCAAAGGCGGATGGAATTCTTTCGCATGGAGATGGGCGATGACCCCAGCCGTCTGCAGCGTTGCAAAAACCTGTTTCATGCGGAGAAATATTTCGCATTGACCAACCTGATCATCTTTGCCGTCACTGCTGCTGCAGGCGCTTGGTGGGTTTATTTTGCTTTGTGGTTGCTGCCCTTGCTGACCTGGTACCAGGTGATCAGCCGCATTCGCAACATCGCCGAGCACGCGGTGGTGGGTAACAACGACGACCGCTTGCGCAACACACGCACCACACTGACCAATTGGGGCATGCGCATGGTGTTGGCGCCTTACTGGGTCAACTACCACCTGGAACACCACCTGTTTGTGTTCACTCCCTGCTGGAAGCTACCTGCCGCCCACCGCATGCTGGTGGCGCAAGGCTTTGCGCCGCGCATGGAGTTGTCGAAAGGCTATCTAGCAGTGCTGCGCAAAGCGGTGTCCAACCCGCACGACGACGACACGGGGCGCGGCAAGCAAAACGGGCAAAGCAACGCATTCATTTGACAAAGCGGGTGTCGCGGAGTCACTGTGCACGGGCCAGCCGGGCCTGAAGGCTTTAGTGCCCCTCGAACGACACCAAGGTGAACAGCTTGAGCCCACTGGCCTGAATGCGCTCGGAGCCGCCCAGCTCTGGCAAGTCCACGATCGCAGCCCCCTCGATCACAGTGGCGCCCAACTTTTCGAGCAACTTTTTGCCCGCCATCATCGTGCCGCCTGTGGCAATCAGATCATCGATCAACAGCACCCGCTGGCCAGGTTGCACCGCATCGGTATGCAACTCCACCGTGGCACTGCCGTACTCCAACTCGTAAGTTTCTTCCACCGTGGTGAAGGGCAGTTTGCCTTTTTTACGGATGGGCACAAAACCCAGGCCCAACTCATAAGCCATAACCGAGCCCAAGATGAAACCCCGCGCATCCAGCCCCGCCACCACATCTGGCCGTAGACCGGGGGCCATGTACCGGTGCACAAACGCATCAATCAACACGCGAAAAACTCGGGGGTCTTGCAGCAATGGTGTGATGTCGCGAAACTGCACACCCAGTGCGGGCCAGTCGGGCACGGTGCGGATGTGGCTTTTCAGGTAATCGTTGACGTTCAGATCGTTCATGTCTTGTCAGCCTCGCAGGAGTTTTTCTTCAGCCACCGCCAGGGTTTGGGATTTCCCCGACAGCACCAGTGTGTCTCCCGAATACAGCTCGGTTTCGTCGCTCACGTTTTCGGTCTGGCCATTGGCACGACGCAAGTTCACCACGCGCACGCCCATGGCGTGAAAGGTCAAATCCTTGATCCGCTTGCCTAACCATGGCGATGCCAAGGGCAAGCCCACTGTGGTCAATCTTTCGTGGTCGATCTCGTCCAGCGTGTCATCGTCCGCCCCATGGAAATACCCCCGCAACAGGTTATAGCGCGCATCGCGTTGGTCTTGCACGATACGAATCACACGGCGCATGGGCACCCCCACCAGTGCCAACGCGTGACTGGCCAGCATGAGCGAGCCCTCCAGCGCCTCGGGCACTACCTCGGTGGCCCCGGCCAATTGCAGTTTCTCCAGATCCAAGTCGTCTTGCGTGCGCACAATCACCGGCACTTGCGGGGCATGGCTGTGGGTGTGGTCCAGCACCTTCATGGCGGCTGGCACATCCAGATAAGTGATCACCACCGCGCTGGCACGCGCCAGTCCGGCGGCCATGAGCGACTGCAGGCGCCCGGCATCGCCAAAGACCACCGAATCACCCGCAGCAGCGGCCTGCCGCACCCGGTCCGGGTCGAGGTCAAGCGCCATGTAGGGGATGTTTTCTTTTTCCAGCACGCGGGCCAAGTTTTGGCCGCAACGGCCATAGCCGCAAATGATCACGTGCTTGCTTGTGTTGATCGACTTGCGCGCAATCGTCGTCATTTGCAGCGACTGTTGCAACCACTCGCTGGCCACAACCTTCATGACGATGGTGTTGCTGTGCATGATGATGAACGGCGTGGCCATCATCGACAGCACCATGCTGGCCAAAACCGGGTTGAGCAGCGTGGGCGGAATCAAGTTGTTTTGTGATCCCAAGGTGAGCAACACAAAGCCGAACTCACCAGCCTGCGCCAGGTACAAGCCAGTGCGCAGTGCCACGCCATTGGGCGCACCTGTGAGCCTGGCCAACGCCGTCACCAACACCAACTTGAAGAGCACCGGTAAGGTGGTCAGCAGCAAAACCAGAGGCCAACGTTCGACCACGATGTGCCAGTCGAGCATCATGCCAATGGTGATGAAAAAAAGCCCCAGCAAAACATCGTGAAACGGTCGGATGTCCAGTTCCACTTGGTGCTTGTATTCGGTCTCGGAAATCAGCATGCCGGCAATGAATGCCCCCAGTGCCAGGCTCAGACCCGCCCGCTCGGTGATCCAAGCCAGCCCCAAGGTGACCAGCAGCAAGTTGAGCACAAAAAGCTCTTCGCTTTTTCGACGCGCAACGATGGTGAGCCACCAGCGCATGACGCGTTGCCCACCGGTCATGAGCAAGGTGATCAACATCGTCGCCTTGGCTGCCGCCATCAACAGGGCGGTCAACATCTCATCGGCAGGCGCACTCAGCGCGGGAATCATCACGATCAGGGGCACCACGGCCAAGTCCTGAAACAGCAAAACGCCCATCACCCGTTTGCCGTGCTCTGACTCCAACTCCAATCGGTCGACCACCAACTTGACTACGATCGCCGTACTGCTCATGGCCATGGCGCTTGACAAGGCCAAAGCTGTTTGCCACTCCATCTTCCAGAGTGTAGGCGCCATGGTGGACACAAACAAAGAAAAGACGGTCACGATCACCAAAGTCAGCACCACCTGCAACAACCCCAGACCGAACACATGTTTGCGCATGGAGCGCAGTTTGGGCAGGTTAAATTCCAGCCCGATCACAAACATCAAAAACACCACGCCAAACTCGGCCAAGTGCTTCACGCCATCAGAGTTTTGGGCCAGCGCCAACGCATTGGGGCCAATCACGACACCCACGGCCAAATAACCCAGCATGGGCGGCAGCTTGAGCATGCGGCAGCCGACCACACCCAGCACGGCGGCCAACAGGTACAACAGGGTCAACTCCAAAGCGCTCATGCTTCTATGGTACCAATCACTTGTGACAAAGCGGGCCACTCACCCAAACGACCGAAGGTCTTGCACGGGCATGAAGTCTCCCGCCCCGTCTTGGCGCTCGACGCTCGACGCCCGATAAAATGCCTTCATGCTCGCCAATACCGCCCAAACCCTGCAACTCGCCCGCGAGACCCTCGACACCGAGGCCTCGGCCTTGTTGCAACTCAAAGCACGCTTGGATGATCGTTTTGTCAAAGCTGTGAATATGGTGCTGGGCGTGCAAGGCCGGGTGGTCGTCACAGGCATGGGCAAAAGCGGACACATTGGTCGCAAGATCGCAGCCACCTTGGCCTCCACTGGTACCCCCGCCATGTTTGTGCACCCCGGGGAAGCCAGTCACGGCGATTTGGGCATGATTCAGGGCATCGATGTCGTGCTGGCGCTGTCTAACAGCGGTGAGAGCGATGAGTTGGTCGCGATCTTGCCAGTCCTCAAGCGACAAGGTGTGCCCTTGATTGCCATGACAGGTGGCCTGAATTCTTCTTTGGCACAACACGCCGATGTGGTGCTGGACTGCTCTGTCGACAAAGAAGCCTGCCCTCTGAACCTGGCACCAACCGCCAGCACCACCGCGCAACTGGCCATGGGCGATGCCCTGGCCGTGGCCTTACTGGATGCGCGGGGCTTCAAACCCGAGGACTTTGCACGCTCTCACCCCGGCGGCTCTTTGGGTCGACGCTTGCTCACACACGTGAGCGATGTGATGCGCAAAGGCGATGCACTGCCCCGCGTAGGCCCGGATGCCAGCTTCACCGAACTGATGCGCGAAATGAGCCACAAGGGTCTCGGCGCTTCGTCGGTGGTTGATGCTCAGGACAAAGTGCTGGGCATCTTCACCGATGGGGATTTGCGCAGACTGATCGAAAAGGGTGCGGACCTGCGTAACCTCAAGGCCCGCGATGTGATGCATGCCAACCCACGCACCATCCGCGTGGAAGCGCTCGCCGTCGAAGCCGTCGAGCTGATGGAGCAGTTCCGCATCACCAGCATTTTGGTGGTGGACGAGCTTGGGCATCTGTGCGGCGCGATCAACACCAACGATCTGATGCGCGCGAAGGTGATCTGACATGCAAGCTTTGACACCTGCTCTAAATTACGCCCCCGAGTTGCTGCTACAAGCACAAGGCATACGCATCGCATTTTTCGATGTCGACGGCGTGCTGACCGACGGGGGACTTTACTTCTCTGAAACAGGCGAAGCGCTCAAACGCTTCAACACGCTCGACGGACAAGGCCTGAAATTGCTACAGCAAACCGGCATCACGCCGGTGGTGATCACGGGTCGTGACTCGCCTGCATTGCGTTTGCGCCTCAAGGCCTTGGGCATCACCCACGCGCGGTTTGGCACAGAAGACAAACGCCCCGCTGCGGAAGAATTTCTCCAAGCCTTGGGGCTGACTTGGTCGCAAGCGGCCGCCATGGGCGATGACTGGCCTGACTTGCCGGTCATGCAGCGCGTGGCCTTCGCCTGCGCACCGGCCAACGGACATGCCCAAGCCAAAGCGGTGGCGCACCACATCACCACCGAACGCGGTGGCGAGGGGGCCGCCCGCGCCTTTTGCGATGTCTTGCTGGTGGCCAGCGGCCAATATGCCAAGCTGTTGTCACAGGTCGGCATCAACGCCCACGCGGGCCCATCCGCATGAACTTGCTGCGCCGTCTGGTGGATCAATTCAGTGTCTACCTGCCTTTGATCATGATGGCCTTGCTGGCTTCTGGAAGTTGGTGGTTGGTGCGAAGCGTGCCCGAGTTGCTGACACCCTCGATCAACAAGACTGTGCGTCAAGAACCAGACTACCGCTTGACTGATTTTTCTGTCAGATCATTTGACAAGTCCGGGCGCATGACACGCGAGATCAGTGGTGATAAGGCGCAACACTATCCAGCCACTGAGACGCTGACCATTGATCAAATTCGCGTTTATGCCCAAAGCGAAACCGGCTCCACCCTGAATGCCAAAGCGGCACATGGCGTGGCCACCGACGACGGCTCACGGGTCACATTGACTGGTGATGTGCAAGCGATCCGTCATGCACTCGACACCAATGCCCAGGTCGAGTTGAGGGGTGAGCACCTACTGGCTTTACCGGACGAAGACCGACTCATTTCCACGGACCCCGTTCGCATCACCCGTGACAAGAATGTGTTCACCGCTCAAAGCCTTGACTTCAACAACAACACCGGTGAATACCAGCTGCAGGGACGCGTGCGCGGCATACTGATGCCCAAAGCCAAACCCTGACGCTCGATTTTTTCATTGTGATCAATGCACAGACCGATCGAGTCGCTCCCCAAGTGAACAGCATCACATCCCCAAAGGCACTTGACCTGATGGCCAGAAACAACAAAGCCCTGCACAGCAGGGCCTTGTGAAGCATCAAGGGGATGGTCAGATCGGTCTGGGGCGTGAATCAATAACCGCCGCCATAACCACCGCTACCGCCACCTTCACGACGACCACCACCGTTGCCGCCACGCGGACCAGCGCCGTAGGGGCTGCGGAAACCACCGCCGCCGCCTTCGCCACCACCGTAGCCGCCGCCGCCTTCGCGACGACCACCACCGTAGCCACCGCCGCCGCCTTCGCGACGACCACCACCGTAGCCACCGCCGCCGCCTTCACGACCGCCGCCGTAGCCACCACCACCTTCGCGGCCGCCGCCGTAGCCACCACCACCACCACCGAAGCCGCCGCCACCTGTACGGGGAGGACGTGCTTCCATAGGGCGGGCTTCGTTGACCACCACATTGCGGCCGCCCAATGGCTGACCATTCATGCCGTTGATGGCAGCTTGCGCTTCATCATCGCTGCCCATTTCCACAAAGCCGAAGCCTTTGGAGCGGCCAGTGTCACGTTCCATCATGACTTTGGCGCTGGCCACAGCACCGAATTCACCGAACGCTTGTTCCAGATCGCCGTCGCGAACCGAGTAAGGCAGGTTGCCGACGTAAAGTTTGTTGCCCATGAAAGGGACTCCTCAAAATACAGAGATAAAAGCGATGTAGCTCTGAAAACGCATTCAACAAACCTCAAAACTTCGGAAGGAAAGCGAAACTGATCTGGTCACCGCAAACATGACTTCGCTGCTTCTGACAGTGAAGTCTGTTAATTATGAGCGATAAAACAAAATAAAGTGCAAGGGATATTCCCTCGAAGCCAGTCGGAATCTGCTTCGTAGCACAAATCTGTTGTTTTACCAACTCACTTCACGGTCGGGGGTGGCACTGATTTTATGGACCGCCAAATCAGCGCCATTGAACTCTTCTTCAGGACTGAGTTTCAAACCCAAAGTCAATTTCAAGATGCCGTAAACCACCACGCCACTCAAAAGGGCCCAGGCAACGCCCAAAGTTGTGCCGATCAATTGCGCGGTCAGGTTGACGCCGCCCAAGCCCCCGAGTGTTTGTGCACCAAAAATGCCGGCCGCGATACCGCCCCACGCACCACACACGCCGTGCAAGGGCCAAACACCCAGCACATCATCGATCTTCCACTTGTTTTGGGTCAGGGTGAACATGATCACAAACAAGCCACCGGCGACAGCGCCGACCACCAGAGCACCAAATGGGTGCATCAAATCCGAACCGGCACACACCGCCACCAAACCCGCCAAAGGACCGTTGTGCACAAAACCCGGGTCATTTTTACCCAATACCAGTGCGACCAATGTGCCGCCAACCATGGCCATCAGGGAGTTGACCGCGACCAAGCCCGAAATTTTGTCGAGGGTTTGCGCGCTCATCACGTTGAAGCCGAACCAGCCCACGATCAGGATCCAGGAGCCCAGCGCCAAAAACGGGATGCTCGAAGGGGGATGGGCTGACACTTCACCGTTTTTGCGGTAACGGTTGTAGCGAGCACCCAGCAACACCACGGCTGGCAAAGCGATCCAACCGCCCATGGCATGCACCACCACAGAACCGGCGAAATCGTGGAA